>SVQS01000066.1 GCA_015065205.1 Oscillospiraceae bacterium | reverse complement strand
TGGTCATTTTAGGGAAGGCTACCGTGCCTCGCAGGGCAATCACGGGTAGCGTAACGGGTTCGGTATTTTCGATATATCCGGGCATTCTAAAATCCTTTCAAACGGGTTCAAATGGTACTTTTCACTATTTCATCTTATTATAGCACACTATTTTCGAAATTTCCATAGTTTTTCAAAAAAAAGTTGCACAATTTTCAATCTTTTTTTGCCGACTAACCATTTATTTCCAACATTGTGGCAAAAGAGCAGCAAAAAGTAGCACACGAAAATGTAAAAAAGACTTTACTTGCCGCAAAAAATGTGGTATACTGTAAGGTACGAGAAAATTTTGAGAAAGCGAGGTGCACCGAATGCAGAGTAAACCCTTCGTGCTCAAAAGTGAATATTCCCCCACGGGCGACCAGCCGCAGGCAATAGAGAGCTTGACCGAGGGCATTTTGCGCGGCGAGCGGATGCAAACCTTGCTTGGCGTTACGGGTTCGGGCAAGACATTTACCATGGCAAACGTTATTGCACGTACTAACCGCCCTACGCTTATCCTGGAACCCAACAAAACCTTGGCGTCGCAGGTCTGTTCCGAAATGCGTGAGTTCTTTCCCGATGCCGCCGTCGAATATTTTGTTTCTTATTACGACTACTATCAGCCCGAGGCGTACATTCCGGGCAAGGATATGTATATCGAAAAGGACGCCCTCATCAACGATGAGATCGACCGTTTGCGCCACAGTGCCACGAGTGCGCTCTTTGAGCGCCGCGACGTCATCATCGTGGCATCGGTTTCCTGCATCTACTCCCTCGGTGACCCGAGCGAATATCAAGGACTTGTCCTCGCAATCCGACCCGGTATGCCTATCGGACGCGACATTTTCATCCGCAAATTGGTTGCCAACAGTTATACGCGTAACGACCTCGCACTCAAGCGCGACTCCTTCCGTGTCAACGGTGATACCGTGGAAATTATTCCTGCAAATATGGACAATAGCGCACTACGCATAGAGTTTTTCGGTGACGAGATCGACCGTATTTGTGAGGTCAACATCGTTACGGGCGAGCTAAAAAGAACGCTCACCTATGCCGCCATCTATCCCGCCACACACTATGCCGTTTCTGACGAAAAGAGAGAAGCTGCACTTGCAGAAATTGAGCGCGAAATGATAGAACGTGTTGCATATTTTGAGTCCGAAAACAAGCTTTTGGAAGCGCAAAGACTACGTGAGCGTGTTCGTTATGACCTTGAAATGCTGCGCGAGATCGGCTTTTGCTCGGGGGTTGAAAACTACTCTCGTGTGCTTTCGGGCAGGGAACCGGGAGCGACACCTTTTACACTTCTCGATTATTTCCCCGAGGACTACGTTATGTTCATTGACGAGTCGCACATCACCGTGCCGCAGGTGCGCGGCATGAGCGGTGGCGACACCGCAAGAAAAAAGAATCTTGTCGACTACGGCTTCCGTCTGCCGTCGGCCTATGATAACCGACCCTTGTTCTTTGACGAATTCGAACAAAGCATCCAACAGGCAGTGTTTGTCAGTGCCACGCCCGGCGACTACGAAAACGAACATTCCGAGCGCGTTGTCGAGCAAATCATCCGTCCCACAGGGCTTCTTGATCCCGAGGTCGAGGTGCGCCCTGTTGAAGGTCAAGTTGACGACCTGATGGGCGAAATTCGCACACGTGTTGCAAAAAATGAGCGTGTTTTGGTGACAACTCTAACCAAAAAGATGGCGGAAGACCTCACCGAGTACTTTGAAGATAACAACATCAAGGTACGCTACATTCACTACAACGTAGAAACAATGGAGCGTATGGAAATCATCCGCGACCTGCGCCTTGGCGTGTTCGATGTCCTTGTCGGTATCAACCTTTTGCGCGAGGGATTGGATATTCCCGAAGTCTCTCTCGTTGCCATACTCGATGCCGACAAAGAGGGATTTCTGCGTGCCGAACGCTCTCTTATTCAGACCATTGGACGCGCTGCACGTAACGCCGAGGGAAAGGTCATTATGTATGCCGATACCGTTACACGCTCGATGCGCGCAGCCATCACCGAAACCAACCGTCGCCGCGAAATTCAGGATGCCTACAACAAGGCAAACGGCATCACTCCCAAGACCGTTGTCAAGGGCGTGCGTGATATTATTGAGGTTGGCTCCAAGGGGGAGGGCGGTATCCGCACGCGTGCAGGGCTTGCCGAAAAGGCGAGTCGCAAGCTGACCAAAACCGAGCGCGAAAAGCTGATCGCCGAGCTTACGGTCGAAATGAAAAAAGCAGCGCAACACCTCGAATTTGAGAAAGCCGCATATCTGCGCGATGAGATTAAAAAGCTGCGCGATGCCGAATCAGGGCGTCGCTGACGCACAGATTCGGCAACTAAGTTTACCCTGCGGGTAAGTGAAGTTGCAAAACAGTGAAGTTCACTGCGTGAGTGAAGTTTCGCCTGGCGGCGAAGTATGAGTTCCCAGCAGAGGTAAACTTAACTTCACTTTGCGAGTATCGAGCAAAACTTCACTGTGAGCATAGCGATCAACTTCACTTTTGCGCAGCAAAAACTTCACTCAAAAAGGAGAAAAGTTTATGAAAGATTCGGAACTGAGAACAAGAGCAAAATCCCTTGCACTGCATGTGATATCTGTTTGCGACGATGTGGATACCCGAAAGGGGCGAGGGGTTCTGGTAAATCAAATTGTTAAGAGTTCGACTTCCATAGGTGCCAATATTCATGAAGCAAACTATGCATCAAGCAAAGCGGATTTTATTAATAAATTCCATATTGCGTTGAAAGAATGCAATGAAACTGAATATTGGCTTGAAATGCTTGCCGGTTCAGATGCAATAAGCGAAGGTGTTTCAAAAGCTCTCCTGCAAGAATGCGGCATTATCCGACGAATGCTTGTAAAGTCAATTACTACCGCAAAAGAAAATCTTCAATAACTCCCATTATTCACTCCACGTCCTTCAAAATTCCAAAAAAACAGGAGATCTTTATGCCCAATCAAATCACCATCCGCGGTGTGCGGGTGCATAATCTGAAAAATATAGATGTCGAAATTCCTCGCGACCAACTCGTTGTCGTTACGGGGCTTTCGGGCTCGGGTAAATCCTCGCTTGCCTTCGATACCATTTACGCCGAGGGACACCGACGCTTTGTCGAGTCGCTTTCCTCCTATGCGCGTATGTTCTTGGGGCAACTCGATAAACCCGATATCGATTCCATCGAGGGGCTTTCGCCTGCTATTTCCATCGACCAAAAGACTACCTCGCGCAATCCGCGCTCTACGGTGGGAACAGTCACCGAAATTTACGACTACCTGCGTTTGCTTTACGCTCGCATAGGTGTTCCGCATTGCCCGATCTGCGGCAAGGAGATCCGTCAGCAAACGGTAGATCAAATCATCGACCGTATCCTGACGTTCCCCGAAGGGGAACGCTTTATGGTGCTGGCGCCCGTTGTTAGAGCACAAAAGGGTATGCACGAAAAGGTGTTTGCCGATGCACGCAAGCGCGGGTATGTCCGTGTGCGCGTCAATGGAAATATGTATGACCTCTCTGAGGAGATCAAGCTCGATAAAAACAAAAAGCATACCATTGACATCGTTGTCGACCGCCTTGTCATGCGCGAAGGAATTGCATCTCGCCTTTCCGACTCTGTCGAAAACGCTCTTGGTGCGGCAGACGGACACGTTACTATTGTCACAGTACCGCGTGAGGGAGAGCCCCGCGAGCTTGAATTCTCCCAAAACTACGCCTGTGAGGAGCACGGTATCTCTTTTGGCGAGCTTGAGCCCCGTATGTTTTCCTTTAATAATCCCACAGGCGCGTGCGCGCATTGCGCGGGACTTGGTGAGATGCAGACCATCGCGGTCAATCGCATTATTCCTAACAAAAAAATCTCGCTTTCGCAAGGTGCGATCGCCGTAAACGGCTTTAAGACCTTGGAAGAAGAAAGTTGGAACGGGCCTCTCTTTGCCGCCGTAGGTAAGAGATTTGGCTTCGATATGGATACTCCGATCGAAAACTTTACCGAGGACCAGTACCAAAAGCTTCTTTACGGTACAGGCGAAGAAAAATACGAGGTTCACCGCTGGTTTGGTAAAGAAGACCACCATCAGCTCGTCAAATTCGAGGGTATTGTTCCCATGATTGAAAACCGTATGAAAATGTACGGCAATGAATATTACGCGCAGTTTATCGAAGAGGCTCCCTGTCCCGATTGCCACGGTCAGCGTCTTTCTGCAACTTCGCTTTCTGTTACAGTAGGAGGGAAGAATATCCATGAGCTTTGCTCGCTTTCCATCGTTGATGCACTTGACTTTGTCAACGCTCTGCAACTCAGCGAAACCGAGGCACAAATTGCAGGAGAAATTCTCAAGGAAATTCGCTCACGTCTTGGCTTTTTGGTCAGTGTAGGGCTCAATTATCTCACCCTTTCCCGCAAAGCGGGAACCCTTTCGGGCGGTGAGGCGCAAAGAATTCGCCTTGCTACGCAAATCGGATCGGCGCTTGTCGGTGTTCTTTACATTCTCGACGAGCCCAGTATCGGTCTGCATCAGCGCGACAATTCCAAGCTGATTGCAACCCTCAAACGCCTGCGCGATCTTGGTAACACGGTCATCGTAGTCGAGCACGATGAGGAGACTATGGAGAGTGCCGATTACATTCTTGACATCGGTCCCGGTGCGGGAATTCACGGTGGCGAAGTGGTTGCCGCAGGTACTCCCGAGGAGATCATGAAGGACGAAAAATCCATCACGGGTGCGTATTTGGCAGGGAAAAAGACCATCGAAATCCCTAAATACCGACGTGAGGGCAACGGTGCGTTCCTGCACATCAAGGGCGCACGCCACAACAATTTGAAGAATATCAACGTTGATATTCCGCTTGGCAAATTCGTTTGCGTTACGGGCGTTTCCGGCTCGGGAAAATCCTCGCTTATCAACGGCATTTTGCATCCCGTTCTTGCCGATAAACTTAACCGCGCCATCACCTATCCCGGTAAGCACGACGAAATTACCGGACTTGAACACCTTGATAAAGTCATTTGCATCGACCAAAGCCCCATCGGGCGTATGCCAAGTTCCAACCCCGCAACTTATACGGGGCTTTTCACCGACATTCGTTCGCTCTTTGCCCAAACCAAGGATGCAAAGGCACGCGGATACGGTCCCGGACGTTTCTCTTTTAACGTCAAAGGCGGACGTTGCGAAGCCTGCGAGGGCGACGGCGTGAAAAAGATAGAAATGCACTTCCTGCCAGATGTTTATGTTACCTGCGATGTTTGTAAAGGCAAACGATACAATCGCGACACTCTTGAGGTGCAATATAAAGGAAAGAACATTTTTGAGATCCTTGATATGACGGTAGAGGAGGGCGTACGTTTCTTTGACGGTATTCCTGCTATCAGCCGCAAGCTCCAAACGCTTTATGATGTTGGTCTTGGATATATCAAAATCGGTCAGCCCGCAACTACTATTTCAGGCGGTGAAGCACAGCGTGTTAAGCTGGCAACCGAGCTTTCCAAGCGTGCCACGGGCAGAACCGTTTATATTTTGGACGAGCCCACCACAGGCTTGCACACTGCCGACGTTGCCAAGCTGCTCGAGGTTCTTCAACGTCTTTGCGATGCGGGCAACACCGTTATCGTCATTGAGCATAACCTCGATGTAATCAAATGTGCCGACCACATTATTGACCTCGGTCCCGAGGGGGGAGACGGCGGCGGAACCGTAATCGCTACGGGGACACCCGAAGAAATTGCCCGGGTTGAGACTTCTCACACGGGAAAGTATCTTAAAAAGTATTTCAAATAACCGCAAAAAGGGCGGGAGAGACGTGTTTTGACTCGTTTTCTCCCGCTTTTTGGGAGAAAAAATGAAAAAAATAGAAAAAAGTTTTGAAAAACCTATTGACAAAAATACTTTAGCGTGGTAAAATGGTAAAGCACTAAAACGTGCGCCAAAAAATCCACTAAGGAGATTTCTATTATGAAAAAAATCATTTCTCTCACACTCGCACTTATTATGATGCTTGGTTGCATCGCAGCATTCGCATCCTGCCAAAAGCCAGAGGAGGACACCCTCGTTTGCGGCGTAACCATCTTTGAAAAAATGAACGAAAAAGATGCAGACGGTAACTGGACCGGCTTTGAATCTGAATTCGCAATGGAAGTCGGCAAAATCCTCGGTATGAAGGTGGAATTCCAAGAAATTATTTGGGAACAAAAGTACAGCGAATTGAATTCCGGCGCTATTGACTGCATTTGGAACGGTTTTACTGCAAACTCCAGTGATAACGGTATTAAAAGAAGTGAACTTGTTGATTTTTCCTACGGTTATATGCTTAATCAACAATGCATCGTTGTAAAACAGAGCAATCTTGCAAACTATGTTGATGAAGCCTCTCTTGCAGGTAAGAAGGCATGTGTTGAAGGCGGAAGCGCAGGTGAATCCTATGCAAAGAGCGTAACCGATGAAGATAAGGTTGTAAAAGCAACCGCGCAAATAAATGCATTTACTGAAGTTAAGTCCGGCGCTGTAGATTTCATCGTAGTAGATATCCTTCTCGCTCAAAATATTTGTGGCAAGGGCGACTATGCTGATCTCGCAATTGTTGAGGCAATCGAACTTGAGTCTGAAATTTATGCAATCGGTTTCAAGAAGGGCAGCGATCTTACTGCCAAGGTTAACGATGCAATTAAGCAACTTGAGGAAAACGGAACTCTTATGAACCTTGCAAAGAAGTATGGCTTTGAGAACGTTCTCAAAATCACCGAGAAGATTGACTAATTAAGTGTTGATCTTATTTTCAAAACACGTGACAAAGGATTAAAAATATGGGTTTTTGGGAAGTTACGTTAAGCTTGCTTGACGGACTTGAACAGACCTGCCTGATTTTTGCGCTAACACTTGTGTTAGCGCTTCCTTTGGGTTTGGTCATTTCTTTTGGCTCTATGTCCAAGTTCAAGCCGCTTGCTTACATAACGAAAATATTTGTATGGATCATTCGCGGCGTACCGCTGATGCTTCAGGTTATCATTGTTTTTTACGTTCCGGGATTTGTTCTCGGTACTCCTCTTTTTTCACGTTTTGGATCTGTCATAGCTGCATTTGTTATCAATTATGCGTGCTATTTTTCCGAAATTTACAGAGGCGGCATTGAAAGCATTTCAAAAGGGCAGTACGAGGCCGGACAGGTGCTTGGCATGACCAAATCACAAATCTTTTTCAAGGTCATTCTAATGCAGGTCGTAAAACGCATTTTACCTCCTATGTCAAACGAAATTATTACGCTTGTTAAAGATACGGCGCTTGCAAGAGTTATTATGATTGTTGAAATCATTCAGTCGGCACAAAACTATGCAGCGTACGGATTGATGTGGCCGCTTTTTTATACTGCGGTATTCTATTTAATTTTTGTTGGCCTTCTTTCGCTTCTTTTCGGATATTGCGAAAAGAAACTCAACTATTACAGAGTGTAAGGAGGAGCAGATATGGCATTGCTTGAAGTTCAAAACATTAAAAAGAGCTTTGGAAAAAATGAAGTTCTTAAGGGAATTAGCTTTGAATTGAATAAAGGCGAGGTTCTTGCAATCATCGGCTCATCCGGAAGTGGAAAAACGACTCTGTTGCGTTGCCTAAATTATCTGGAAGTTCCCGATGACGGAAAAATCGTGGTAGACGGCGAAAATGTTTTCAATTCCGAAAAGAAAAACGAATATACCGAAGCGAATATTCGCGATCTTCGGTTGCACTTTGGCCTTGTTTTTCAATCCTTTAACCTATTCCCGCAATATACGGTTCTTGATAACATTATGCTTGCTCCTAAGCTTAAAATCAAGGAGGGAATCAAAAATAAGACCATCTCCACTCATGAGAAGGGAGAGGAGTTGAACCGCGTTCGCCGAAAGGCGGAAGGACTTTTGGATATGGTAGGGCTTTCCAACAAGCTAGAGGCGTATCCCTTCCAGCTTTCGGGCGGTCAGCAGCAGCGCGTTGCCATTGCACGTGCATTGGCACTGGAACCCGATATTCTCTGCTTTGACGAACCGACTTCGGCACTTGACCCCGAGCTCACGGTTGAGGTTTTGCGTGTTATCAAGGATTTGAAAAAGACGGGCAAAACGATGGTTATCGTCACCCACGAAATGGAATTTGCCAAGAGCGTTTCCGACCGCGTCATTTATATGCGCGACGGTATTATTGAGGCACAGGGCACTCCCACGGAGGTCTTTGACAATCCCGAAAACGAGCATCTAAAGCAGTTCCTCAATAGCGGAAAGGCGATTTAATTATATTGAATACAGCGAGAAGCTCCTTTGGGGGCTTTTTGCTTTTATGATGCTTTTTTTTGAAAAAAACAAATAAAAATTTTAAAAAACTATTGACAAATGCAAAAAACAGGCGTATAATGTGACACAATAAATCACAAAGGAGGACATATCATGTTTGCAAGCAGATTTTATTACTTTTATATGTTTAACATGGGCTGCCCGTCTTTTGTGAAGATCGAAAAATAGTCAAATTTTTCGAAAACAAAAATACGGACAGTCCGCATCTGCTATGCTTTTGGGCATAATGGAGAGAGCGGATTTTTTTATTTTTATAATGAAGATGTCATTTTCCGTCAATGAAGATGTCATTTTCCGTCAAGCCACTTGACATCTTGTTCACACACGTGTATAATATAACTAACTATATTTTAAATATTCTAAACCAAACGAGGAAATTATGGTAAACGAAAAAATGAGGGGACTTGGCGCGTGCCGCTCGGTCATTAGAGAATTGTTTGAATACGGCAAAAAGAGAAAGGCAGAGATCGGCGCTGAGAACGTTTTTGATTTCAGTATCGGTAACCCCAGTGTACCGTCTCCAGCAATTGTCAACGAGACCTTAACGCGCCTTTTGCAAGAAAAGGATGCGGTTTCTTTGCACGGCTATACCAGTGCACAAGGTGATGCAGGTGTTCGCCGCGCGATTGCAGATTACATTGCCAATACACATAAAGCAACTGTCAATCCCGACCTGATTTACCTCACTGTCGGTGCGGCTGCATCCTTGACTATTTCTCTTTCCGCTCTTACCGAAGCAGGGGACGAGGTCATCCTGCTCGCACCGTTCTTCCCGGAATACCGTGTGTTTGTTGAACGCAACGGCGCGGTTGCCGTTCCCGTTTTGTGTGACACCAAGACTTTTCAACCTGATCTTGATGCTATCAAGGCAGCGATTACTCCCAAAACACGTGCTATTATTGTCAACTCACCTAACAATCCCACGGGTGCGGTGATGACAAAAGAGAGCATCGAGGGACTTTCCAAGCTTCTCTGT
>SVQS01000001.1 GCA_015065205.1 Oscillospiraceae bacterium | reverse complement strand
GCCGCTTTGGCGATTTGCAGGAGCAACTCATTGGTGAGCATCCATTCAACTGCGAGAACGTCCGCGCAGGACTCTTCCGCATGGTGTGGGGATATTTCAAAAAGCTGATTGTAGCCGACACCGCAATGATCGGCATTAAAACGCTGATTGAACAGTCGGATAAGTTCGACGGGATCTACGTTTTCTTGCTCATTTTGCTTTATTCCGCGCAGATTTACGGTGACTTTACGGGTGGCATCGATATCACCATCGGTCTTTCCGAGGCAATGGGCATCCGTCTCGCCGAAAACTTTAACCGTCCGTTTTCCTCACGCTCAACAAAAGAGTATTGGAATCGCTGGCACATCACCATGGGCACGTGGTTCACCGATTACATCTTCTATCCCTTGTCTGTTTCCAAGGGGATGCAAAAGATCTCCCTTGGTGCTACTAAAAAGTTTGGCAAAGGCTTTGGCATGCGCCTGCCTGTTTACACAGCCACCATTGCAACGTGGTTTCTAACGGGTCTTTGGCATGGTGCGGGCTGGAACTTCATCGTTTGGGGACTTCTCAACTGCTTTGTCATTCTCGTTTCTCGCGAATGCGAACCCCTTTATCGCATCTTCCACAAGCGTTTTCCCAAACTTGCTGACACACGTATTTGGAATGTATGGCAAATGACGCGCACCTTCCTTTTGATGGGACTGATCCGCAGTCTTGACTGTTACCGCGATGTGCCCAAGACATTCCGTTTGTGGGGGAGTATGCTTACCAAATGGAACGTGGGTGAGCTTTTCACAGGCAAACTTGATTCGTGGGGGCTGCTTTCATTTGGTCTCGGCATAACCGAATGGTGCGTTATTCTTGGCGGCATCGCTGTTATCAATGTTTTTGATCGTCTCGGTCGCAATACACCCGTCCATCACCGCATAGCACCACACCCCGTGGCTTGGTTTGCCGCGGTTTGTGCGCTGATTGTTGTCATTCTCATATTCGGTGCTTATGGCATCGGCTATGACGCATCGCAATTCATCTATCAACAATTCTAAACTGAAATAGAGGAGGGAAGTCTGTGAAGTCGATAAAAGCCTTTTTGTGCCGTATTTTTGCACCGCAAAGGCGACCAAACGAAGGCACAAAAACACTTCTTTTTGCCACAGGTATCTATGTTTTGCTTTTGATTTGGGCGATCGTATTCAAGTTTTCCTTTATTTCCCAAATCAACATCAGCTCACCAATGTCGCTTGGTGAACGCTTTTTGAACGGATTTTCCTTTTTCGAATTCTTTTTCGAGACCAATTCTTGGCGTCTCATTCGCGGATTCCTCATTGCTGTTTTGAACATTCTTGTGTTCATGCCGTGGGGCATTTACGCATCCTTTTTCTACGGTAGGAAAAGAGCAGTCGGCTTTGCTTGCGTGTTTTCCTGTATGGTGGAGTGCATTCAACTCTTTGCAAGCTTTGGCGTGTTCTCCTTTGAGGATGTAGTTTTGAATACGCTTGGTGCATTCCTCGGCGTTTTACTGTATGAAAAATACATCTGCCGTATTTCACAGCCAACCACGCAAAAGATCAATCAATGGACGGTGCGCATCGGTGCTCCAATTTCCGTTGCGGCATACTTGAGCACGGTGGTTGCTATGATCCTCTATTTTTCCTGACCTTTTTACATACCAAGGAGATTTATGAAAAAAACATTCATTTTATGTACCTGCATTCTGCTTGCCACGGTTCTCACACTTGGCTTTGTGCAAATGCTGGTCACGCCAAAATATATGACAACCTCACGCGATGGTGCACTGATTGCGGAATACTACCGCGAGAAGCCCGACCACGACGTCGTGTTCATCGGCGACTGTGAGGTTTACGAATGCTTTACCCCGCCCACCCTGTGGCAGGAGTACGGCATTACATCTTACGTGCGCGGTAGCGCGCAACAGCTTATTTGGCAATCTTACTATCTTTTGGAGGAAACGCTCAAGCGCGAAACGCCCAAGGCGGTGGTCTTTAACGTGCTTTCCATCAAATACGGTAAGCCGCAAAACGAGGCATACAACCGCATGACATTGGACGGCATGAAGTGGTCACAGAGCAAGGTTGAAGCAATCAATGCCTCGATGACCGAGGAAGAGGATTTTCTTTCCTACGTTTTTCCTCTTTTGCGTTATCATAGCCGTTGGAGTGAGATTGGTAGGGAAGATTGGCAATATCTTTTCCACCGTGATACCGTTTCCCATAACGGATATTTGATGCAAACGGCAACAAAGCCCAAAACGAACAGCATAGCGGGCAGACCTCTCATTGACTACACCTTGCCCGAAATCGGCTTTGAATACCTTGAAAAAATGCGTGTGCTTTGTGAAGAGAAGGGGGTTGCATTCATTCTTATCAAAGCTCCCACCAACGAGTGGAAGTACTATTGGTACGAAGAATGGGACGCACAAATTGTCGATTGGGCTGACGAAAAAGGTGTTGATTACTACAATTTCATTCCCCT
The DNA here is from genome assembly GCA_015065205.1 of Oscillospiraceae bacterium. Taxonomy (GTDB): domain Bacteria; phylum Bacillota; class Clostridia; order Oscillospirales; family CAG-272; genus UMGS1865. The sequence continues at coordinate 50,157 of SVQS01000001.1, read as the reverse complement.
TGACGAAGAGATCGGTCTTGATTGGAACACAGACACATACGATGCAGGAGTGCACCTCAATGTTTACGGAGCAGAAAAGTTGACCTCTTACTTTGGCAACATTCTTGTCGAAAAGTACAATCTTTCCGACCGTCGCGGAGACGCTGAACTCGATGCCGTGTGGGCAGAAAAACTTGCAATCTATCAAAAAGAGAGAAACGGAGAACAATAATGAAAAAATGTCTAATATATCTTTTGCTTGTAGCAATGGTTCTTTCCTTTGCTACTTGCAAAGAGAATAGCAATCCCACCGGTGAGGAAGGTAAGACCTATACTTTTACCAGTGGCACAACCAAAATCGCCGTTCATGCCGATGTTGCCCCCATTGTGGCGGCTCTCGGTCAGTGGCTTGATTATGCCGAGTCTCCTTCCTGTGCGTTTGAGGGTCTTGATAAGATCTATATCTACCCCGGCTTTGAAATATACACCTATCCAATGGAAGGGAAAGATCTTGTCAATATGATCCGTCTTTACGATGATACCGTAGCAACAGAGAAGGGGATTCGCATCGGTGCTGCAAAGGATGCTGTTACTGCGGCATACGGAACGCCCGATCAATCATCCGATACCGGCATCACCTATGAAGCCGTTGGAATGTATCTGCAATTTTCCCTCAAAGATGGCGTTGTAACCGATATTCAATACGGCTATGCCGAATAAATAAAGGAAAAGCTCTCCGCACGTTGGAGAGCTTTTTTGTTTTGGTTGTCCCTTCATATTTTCCTTTTCTTACTCATAAAAAGGTAAAAAGGAGGCGATTACATTGAATACAACCACCGAAAAACGCGGAGCCTGCGTGCGCGAGGGGTATCAGGTGCTCTTGCGTGCCGAGGCAGAGCTTGTTCTGCCCGAGGGAAAGGATGTTATCGGCAATTACTACCGTCTTTTGTCCGAAAAATGTATGTCTTGGGCAACTGAGGTTCACGGAGAGCGCGTGAGAAGCGATTTTTTGTCTTTGGAGGATTTACACGACAGGGCTCTTTGGAGAGCACAAAAATATCGTTTTTTGATGCGTATTCCATGGCAGAGCGAGCATCATATTGCCATTCTTTGCGAATCCTACTTGTTGGGACAGAGGCAAGACACACCAAACAGCTATCACCGTCTCTCCCACATTTGGAATTTGGATGAAGAGAGTATTTTACCCATCCCGCAAATATTGGAGCTGTTTGGGTGCGGCATTAAGCTGCGAGAGCTGCCTTTTGTACCCGATGGTGTTTATCCCGAAGGTGAAGAATTGATTTTTTACAAAAACCCCACCCTCGAAACACCGCTCGCACAAAGCAAAAGTCCATTTCTCAAAAATGAAAGCACGAATGAAGTGCAATAATATTACAAATATTATCGTTAAATAATTAATTTATACAAAACGACAAAAAGTGCTTGCAATCGGAGAGGGTTTGTGGTATAATATTTGATAAGGTTATTTTGTCAAAAAATACCAACTCTCCGATCTTTTTGTCGGAATAAAAATGACGGGAAACCGCACGGAGGTTTTAATGTCAAGAGAATCAATCAGAATGGTAAAACAAACCGAACAAGAAGCCGAGCGCATTTTGCGCGAAGCGCAAGAAAGAGCCGCAAAAATGGTTGCTGATGCCAAGGCAAACGGTGTTGCTCTGTGCGAGAGCACAGAGGCAGAAACGGTTGCCGCGGCTAAAGAGGTCATCGTGCAGCTGCGTGAGCGTGCCGAAAGTCTGCGCGAGCGACTTGATACGGAAGCGAAAGAGGAAGCGGCGGAAATCGTTCGTCAAGCATCCTTGCGCAAGAGAAGCGCCGAAAAAATCGTTATCAGGGGGTTAGCATCTAAATGTCGATAAGTACAATGAAAAAACTGACCGTCTTAGCACACGCGAGCGACGCAGATGCCATTGTACGCAGGATGCTCCACCTCAAATGCGTTCAAATACAACGCTCCATGCCAGAAGCAGGAGAGCTTGCACTTGAACGCATCGAAAGCGATGGAAAACAAACAGAGATTAGGGAACGCATGGCACACATTGAGGCGGCATTGCCTCGGTTGGCCAAATATAGCACACGCCGTGGCGGCATTGGCCGCCGCGTGCAGCGCCTTGATCGAGCGGCATTCGTTGCCGACGGCAGGGCAGAGCGTGCCTGGCTTGCAGTTGAGCGTGCGCTCGAGGTGAAGGCTCGTATGGACGAGATCACAGCCGAGCAAACGCGCAACGAAGCGGTGATGCAATCCCTTTTCCCATGGTTGAACTACGATGCTCCCTTAAATGAGGTGAGTTCGGCGCACACGGCTATGCAGCTGGGAAGCTGCTCGGTCAAATTATACAACTACGAAATTCTGGAGGCGGCAGGCGCATACGTCGAAGACGTTTCCGATGACGGCAAAACGCAATACTTTACCGTCACGTATCACTTGGAGGACGAGGAAGCCGTTACGGCGGCACTTGCCAAGTGTGATTTCCTCAAGGTAGGATTTTCCGATATCTCTACCACAGCACAAGCGGCTTATGACGATTTGGAAAGACGCCAAGCAGCACTTGCGGATGAGCAGTCGAGCCTTGTTGAGGTTTTGATGGACCTTGCCGATTCCTTGGACGATATCGAGGTCCTTTACGACGTTGAAGGCACCAATCTCAACATTTGTTTGCAAAAGCAAAAGCTTTATCACACGCAAAACTGTATCGTGTTGGCGGGGTGGCTCCCCGAAGCAGCAGAGGGGAAGGTCCTTGAAGGACTCTCCGCATTTGAATGTGCGTGTGAGATCTCCGAGCCCGAAGAGGGCGACGAGGTTCCCGTATTGCTTCGCAACAATCCCTTCTCGTCTACCTTTGAATGGGTCATCGAGATGTATTCCTATCCCAAATACGGCGGGTTCGATCCCACGCTCATTATGAGTATCTTCTATTTCCTCATTTTCGGCTTAATGTTTGCCGACGTGGGATACGGACTGCTTTTAGTGTTGGCTTGCTTTGGCGGTGTCAAACTGCTCAATCCCAAAGAAGGGCTAAAGCGTATGATGCTGATGTTCGGCTACTGCGGAATATCCTGTATCATCATGGGCGTTTTGTTTGGCGGATGGTTTGGTGACTTGCCGGTTGCCATTATGAATAACTTCTTCCCACAGTTTGAGGGACAAGCTCAAAATACGCCAATCGGACATTTCTTTAACAATGGCATATTTTTCAATCCTGTCAGTGCTTCCATTCCGTTCCTATTTGTAGCACTTGGAATGGGCGAGATACACCTTATTGCCGGCATGGCGGTCAATATGGTGCTGACGTGGAAGAGCGGTAAGCGCCTCGTAGCACTTTGCGAAAACGTACCTTATTGGGTAATGTTCGCAGGTGTGGATATGATGGCGCCTCTTGCGGCGGCAGGTATGATTTCAACCGAGCCTCTCGCTCCCCAAACACAAGCGTTGCTCGAAAGTCTTTCGAGTATTGGTCTGTGGGTAATGGTAGCAGGTATTGCAATGATCCTGTTCCTTAAGGGAGTGGGGCAGAGAACCTTCTTTGCTTGGCTTATTAAGGGCTTGGGAGGCTTGTATTCGCTTATCAGCTTTGCATCCGACCTGCTCTCATATTCCCGTATTCTGGCTCTCGGACTTGTGGCAAGCGTTATTGCACAGGTTATCAATATGCTCACAAGTATGGGCTCGTCCGGTTCTATCGGATTTATCTTTATGCTCATCATAATGATACTCGGTCACGGGCTCAACCTCGCTATCAATCTGCTCGGCACATTCGTGCACGCGGCGCGTTTGCAATATATCGAGTTCTTCGGTAAATTCTACGAGGATGGCGGCGAGGCATTCAAACCTGCACTTCCGGCAGAGGAATATTCGGAAGACACTTCATTCGTACCCAATGTAAATCAATAAATAAAAACAAAAAAAGGAGATTAAAACAATGGAATTCATTAAGGGTCTTTTTACAGGTAATAACCTGGCTATTTTGGGTGCTGCACTCGCAGTCGTTCTTCCGGGCTTCGGTTCTGCAAAGGCAGTTAATATGGTTGCAAGAGCCACCGCAGGGCTGATTTGCGAAGAACCCCAAAAATACGGTAAATCTATGCTTCTCCAAGCACTTCCTATGACGCAGGGTATCTACGGAATGGTTGTAGCATTTTTGATCATCGTGTTCAGCGGCATTATGGGCGGGACTGCTAACCTCACTGTTGCTGAAGGCTTCTACTATGTGTTTGCTTCTCTCCCCATCGCATTTGGCGGTTGGTATTCCGCACTCAAGCAGGGCGAAGTGGCTGCTGCAGGCGTTTCCGTTCTTGCAAAGAAGCCCGAAGCTGTTGGTAAGGCAGTTATTTCCGCATCCTTCGTTGAGCTTTATGCAATTCTTGCACTGCTCATCTCCATCCTGCTCGTTCTCTAATTCCATCCCTATTTGATACGCAAAAAAAGGAGTTAGCCCGCAATGGCAATTAACGGACTGAATAAAATTACCGATAAGATCCTCTCCGAGGCGCAAGCAAAAGCCGATAAGATTTTGGCTGACGCGCAAGCGGAGTGCGACCGTATCAACGCCGAATATGCCGAGCGTGCAGAAAAAATCCGTTCCGAAATCTCGACCGAAGCCGAAAAGGGAGGAATGGAATACGTAGCGCGCATCCGCTCGACGGCGGCAACATCCAAGCGCAATTTGCTCCTGCAAACCAAGAGCGACCTCATTGATGGCGTTTTTGCAGGTGTTTTGGAGCAAACGCGCAATTTGGATCTTCAAAAATACAACGAAATTCTCATAGGACTTCTCTCCGCGGCACTTCTCGAACAGCTTGAATCCGAGGAGACCAGCCGTAACCTCTACGGTGAGGAAGAGGCTCTGGCCCCCGAATCCTACGAGGTTATTTTGAATCAACGCGACCGCGACCGCTCGGGAAAGACCGTAGTCGAGGGTGTGCAAAAGCACCTCGCAGGAAAGGTGTCGGCAGAAAAACTTGCTCGCCTGACGCTTGCAAGCGGTACCGCAAACATCGACGGTGGTGTCATTTTGCGCTGTGGCAGCGTTGAATCCAACTGCTCGCTTTCCATTCTCTTCGCACAGCTGCGCGAAAGCCTCGAGTCCGAGGTAGCTCGCACGCTGTTCGATGCAAGATAAAGCAAAGGAGTGCGGAGTAATGGCTGACTATTTATTTGGCAGTGCCAATATACGCACGCTGGAAAACGCAATCATCGGGCGTGAGCGCATCGAGAGACTGCTGAACACCAAAACCACTAACGAGGCTTGGGCACTTCTCGCAGATTGGGGCATTGATATTGTCCGCAACAGCGATGGCAACCCGATGAGAGAAGAAACTCTTTTGGGTGTCCTCAAGGGCGCTTATGACCGCTTGACAGAGCTTGCTCCCGATTCGGATGCGCTTCGTTTGTGGCTCTATCCATACGATTGCAACAACCTCAAAGCAGCACAAAAGGCCTTTGTACGCAACATCGACCCTACCTCTATGCTCTTTGATTTTGGCACGCTTCCCGCAACCGATATCGTCAAAATGGTAGAGACGGGCAGCTACGAGGGACTTCCCGCAAATCTGCAGGCGTCCGCACAGACCGCAATGGACGAATACGCCAAGACCAAAAATCCGCAAGTCATCGACCTGATTTTGGACAAGGCCTGCTGGAGCGATATGCTCGCGGCGGCAAAGGCATCCGGTGAGGAATTTGTCATTCGTCTTGTCGAAACGCGAATCGATCTCCTCAACACAATGATTGCTCTTCGTATTCTTCGTATGAAGAGTGGGGAAGTTGGCAAGGTTCTCTTTGCGGAGGCTTTTCTTGAGGGAGGCAAACTTGTGCGCGAGCGTATGACCGACTGCATGGCAAACGGCGAGGATGCTCTCTTGGAACTTTTGCGTTACTCGGACTATTCTCGATTTGCCGAGAATTTCGCCAAGAGCGACGGAGCTTTGAGCACCGCCGAAAAGCTTGCCGACAACTACTGGATGTCGCTGATTTTAGAGAACAAATTTGTTCCCGATGGACTTGAGGTAATGGTCGCGTTCCTTGCGGCTCATGAGTACGAGGTCAAGAATTTGCGCATCCTGCTCTCGGGCAAAGAGGCGGGAATTGCTGTTGCAACTATTCGCGAAAGGATTCGTGATAGCTATGTATAAAATAGGAATTATAGGAGACCGTGACACGGTGCTTGGCTTTATGGCCCTCGGCTTTGTGGTCGAGGACGTAAAGAGCGCCGAGGAAGCGGCAAAAAAACTGCACGCAATGGCAAAAAGCGGTGACTATGCCACCATCTTTATCACTGAAAATTATGCTGTGCAGATTGAAGAAGAAATGAATCGCTATAAAGATATGCCACTGCCCGCAGTTATCTCTCTGCCGGGGCAGGGCGGCTCTACTGGTTATGGAATGAACAACATCCGTTCTGCCGTAGAGCGCGCGGTGGGTGCCGATATTCTGTTCAAGGAATAAACACCCAACTGACAAAGTAAGAAAGGTTCATCATCAAAATGGTAGAAGGAAAAATTCTAAAAGTCTCGGGACCCCTTGTGGTTGCCGAGGGTATGAGAAATGCAAATATGTTTGACGTTGTGCGCGTTGGTTCGAAGAATCTCATCGGTGAGATCATCGAAATGCACGGCGACCGCGCATCTATTCAGGTATATGAGGAGACCGCAGGCATCGGCCGCGGCGACAAGGTCGTTTCTACTGGAGCACCCTTGTCGGTTGAGCTGGGCCCCGGTTTGATTTCTAATATCTATGACGGTATCCAGCGTCCGCTAGAGCACATCCGTCAAAAATACGGCTCTAACCTCCAACGCGGCATCGACGTACCTGCACTTGATAGAAATCAAGTATGGCACTTTGTTCCTGCCGTTAAATTCGGCGATAAGGTAGGCCCCGGCGATATCTATGGTACTGTACAAGAAAACGAAGTTATTGTGCATAAGATTATGGTTCCGCCCAAAACAAAGGGAACCATTGTTGAAATGCGTGAGGGCGACTTTAAGGTTACCGACCGCATTGGTAAGATCAAATATGAGGACGGCACCATCGAGAATATCACACTCATTCAAAAGTGGCCTGTTCGTGTAGCCCGTCCCTATCGCGAAAAGCTGCCCCCCGTTGACCCGATGATCACAGGTCAGCGTGTTATCGATGCACTTTTCCCGATTGCAAAGGGAGGAACAGCTTGCGTTCCCGGTCCTTTCGGCTCGGGTAAAACGGTTGTTCAGCATCAGCTTGCAAAGTGGAGCGACGTAGATCTCGTTGTCTATATTGGTTGCGGCGAGCGCGGAAACGAAATGACCGACGTTCTTCGTGAGTTCCCCGAACTCACCGACCCCAAAACCGGACGTTCTCTGATGGAACGTACCATTCTCATTGCAAACACATCCGATATGCCGGTTGCCGCACGTGAGGCATCGGTTTATACGGGTATTACCATAGCCGAGTACTTCCGCGATATGGGCTATTCCGTAGCCGTAATTGCAGACTCCACATCTCGTTGGGCAGAGGCTCTGCGTGAAATGTCTGGACGTCTTGAGGAAATGCCCGGTGAAGAAGGCTACCCTGCATATCTGACCTCTCGTTTGGCACAGTTCTACGAGAGAGCAGGTAAGGTCGTATGCTTGGGCTCCGACGGACGCGAGGGCGCACTCTCCGCTATCGGTGCAGTATCTCCGCAGGGCGGTGACATCTCCGAGCCCGTTACGCAAGCAACTCTGCGTATCGTTAAGGTGTTCTGGGGACTGGATGCATCTCTTGCGTACCGCCGTCACTTCCCGGCAATCAACTGGCTCAACTCTTATTCGCTCTACCGCGACCGTCTGTCGGGCTGGTTCTCACAAAATGTTTCCAAGACATGGATGGACTACACCGCAAGATGTCTCAAGACGTTGCAGATCGAAGCAGACCTGCAGGAAATCGTAAAGCTTGTCGGTATGGATGCACTGTCTCCCTCGGACCGTCTCACCCTTGACGTTGCACAGTCCATCAGAGAGGACTTCCTGCAACAAAACGCGTTCCTGGATATCGACTCCTACACACCTCTTGATAAGCAGTGCGGTATTTTGGAGATGATCTTTACCTATGAGGATCGTGCACGCCGCGCTATCGAAGCAGGTGCTGACATTGACGACATTTGCTCTTTGCCCGTACACGAAAGAATTGCACGCGCAAAGACGGTTCCAAACGATAATTATCAAAACGAATTCAAGGCCATCAAGGCCGAAATCGCCGCACAGATCGATAAGCTGATTGCAGGCGTAGATGCTGAGTAAAGGAGGGCAGGGCAATGATTAGAGAATATAGAACCATCGAAGAAGTTGCAGGTCCTCTTATGCTTGTAAAACAGGTCGAAGGCGTCAAATACGACGAGCTTGGCGAAATCGAGCTTCCCAATGGTGAAGTTCGTCGCTGCCGCGTACTCGAGGTCAACGGTCGTAACGTGCTCGTACAGCTTTTTGAATCTGCCGCAGGCATTAACTTGGCAGATAGTAAGGTTCGCTTTACGGGACACGGCGTAGAGCTCCCCGTATCGCAAAATATGCTTGGTCGCGTGTTTAACGGCATGGGCGAAGCAATCGACGGCGGTGCACGTCTTATTCCCGAAAAAACGCTGGATATCAACGGCACACCTATCAACCCCGCTGCACGCTATTATCCTTCCGAGTTTATTCAAACCGGTGTTTCCACCATTGATGGCTTGAACACCCTCGTTCGCGGACAAAAGCTGCCCATCTTCTCGGGTTCGGGTCTGCCGCACGCAAACCTTGCGGCACAAATCGCCCGTCAGGCAAAGGTGCGCAATGCCGATGATAAATTCGCAGTTGTTTTTGCGGCTGTCGGTATTACCTTTGAGGAAGCAGATTTCTTCATTTCCGACTTCAAACGCACAGGCGCGATCGACCGTACCGTGCTCTTTATCAACTTGGCATCCGACCCTGCTATCGAGCGTATTTCCACGCCTCGCATGGCACTTACCGCCGCTGAGTATCTCGCATTCGAGTGCGATATGCACGTGCTTGTTATCATCACCGATATCACAAACTACGCTGAGGCACTCCGTGAGGTTTCTGCCGCGCGTAAAGAGGTTCCCGGTCGCCGCGGATACCCCGGCTACCTTTATACCGATTTGGCAACTATGTACGAGCGCGCAGGCCGTAAAATGGGCTCCGAGGGTTCCATCACCATGATCCCGATCCTCACTATGCCCGAGGATGATAAAACGCACCCCATTCCCGACTTGACCGGTTATATCACCGAGGGGCAGATCATTCTCTCGCGTGAAATGTACCGTAAGGGGTATATGCCGCCCGTTGACGTGTTGCCGTCTTTGTCCCGTCTAAAGGATAAGGGTATTGGCGAAGGCAAAACACGCGAGGACCACGCCGCAACCCTTAACCAGCTCTTTGCCGCTTATGCACGCGGAAAGGAAGCAAAGGAGCTCATGGTCGTTCTCGGCGAAGCCGCACTCTCTCCCATCGACCGCCTCTATGCGCAGTTTGCAGACGAATTCGAGGCGAGATATATCAACCAAGGCTTTGAAGAAAACCGTTCCATTGAAGAAACTTTGGATCTCGGTTGGGAGCTGCTCTCCATTTTGCCAAAGAGCGAAATGAAGCGAATCAAGCCCGAAATGATTGAAAAATACTGGCCCAAGCAGGCATAATGCTTTGTGGCAATTCTTACGGAAAGTGAGGTGACCGACGAATATGGCTGAGTTGAGAGTTAACCCTACGCGTATGGAAATGAAGCGTATTCAAACACGCTACCAAACTGCACGCAAGGGTCACAAGCTGCTCAAGGACAAGCGCGACGAGTTGATGAAGCAATTTCTTGACGTTGTGCGAGAGGATAAGCTTTTGCGCGAGCGCGTAGAAGAAGCACTTGGCAAGGTGTATCAATCCTTTACAGTCGCAAGTGCCGTCAGCAGCCCCAAAATGCTGGAGGAAGCCCTCATCTGTCCCAAAAAGGAGGGCGAGCTCTCCGTCGAATACAAAAATATTATGAGCGTCACGGTTCCCGAATTTCATCTGCGTGTGCAGGCAGAGGGGGGAAGCGACAGCTATAACTACGGCTTGGTGTTCACTTCGGGAGAATTGGATTCCTCACTGCGTGAGTTGAATGACATTCTCGAGGACCTGATCCGTCTTGCCGAGTTGGAAAAAACGGCACAGCTCCTCGCTGAGGAGATCGAGCGCACTCGCCGTCGCGTTAACGCATTGGAATATATCCTGATGCCGCAATATCTCGAAACCATCAAGACCATCAAAATGAAGCTTGATGAAAATGAGCGCGGCAACACAACCCGACTTATGAAGGTCAAGGATATGATGCTGCAAGCGCAACTGACGCAAAAGCATACGGATGACGACGAAGAAGAATAAAGAGCAACCGAGATGCTGAAAAGTATCTCGGTTGCTCTTTTGTTTAGTATTCAACTTTTCATTGATTTCGCCTATCGCAACTCAACTCCTGGTTTCTTGACAAGCTTTTTTGGGGATGGTACAATGAAAAATAGGAGATTCTCATTTTTGGAGGGGATTTTATGATAAAACCTGTCCTGTTATCTTTTGAAAAAGACAGAAGCATAGCACCAAATGTTTTTGTGGACCTGCATCTTGATACGGTTTTTAACGAAAAAACAAGAGCTATTCTTGCGCACCCCTGCTTCGCGGCAGAGCTACTGGAAAGACAGAAGGTTTTTACCGAAATAAAAAAAGATACTATATTTTCTGCAGTTGTAGCTTGCCGTTCTGCTATCGCGGATTTTGCTCGTGAGATAGCGCTGTGGCAAGAGGCAAAAACCAAAATAGAAAAGCTCTTTTTGAAGGTTAGTGTAATGGAAAAATATTTGCAGGCTTCTCAAGCGCTTTGTAATTTGCAAGGCGAGGGAAGACTGCAAAAGGTTGCGGAGTATTTTCAAAGCAAAAGAGATTCCAAACTAACCGAGTCCATCGTGCAAGCAAGAAATTTGCTAAATCTGATACGCGGTGCAAAAATTGGTCATTTGGATAATCAACACATCATTGCGAAAAATGAATCCGAAAAGACACTCTATGTCGAAATATGCGATTGTGCAACAGCGTTGGGCCTTTCTTTTTCACAAAAAGAGTATTCCGCAATATATCCCGATATCTATATTTCGAGGGCTTTTCGAACGCTTTACAAAGAGGAGATAGACAAGATACAAAATTTGTTAGAGCCCTACAACGCGATTGATTTTGATGAGATTCTCGCTTATCTTCCCGAGCTTGATTTCTTTATCCAAATCGAAGAATTTGGCAAAAAAACCGAAAAAAAACAGATCCCGCGCTGCATTCCAACCCTATCAAAAACAAAACAATTTCTTCTGAGAGAAATGTACGATTTTACATTGCTTCATTTAGCAGAGGAGAATATCGTGCCCAACAACACATATTTTTCGCAGGAAGAGCCATTTTTCTTTTTGCTTGGCGCAAACGGTGGGGGGAAAACCACTTATCTGCGCTCCGTGGGGAGCAATTTGATTTTATTCCTTGCGGGTTGTCCCGTTTTTGCACAAAGCTGCATAGGTTATCCTTTTTGCGATGTGCGCACACATTACCCTGCAGATGAACGTTTTACCAACATTGGGCGACTTGAAGATGAAAAGAAACGTGTTGATAAAATGCTTGACGGTGATATTAGCGACGTGTTTTTCCTGTTCAACGAAACTTTTAGCGGTACCAATCAAGAAAAAGGATATACGTTTGCCATAGAAACTGTGAAAGAACTGCATCAAAACAATTCTTTTGGTTTGTTCGTAACGCATTTTCATCAAGTCCGCGAAACAAAATATCCCACCCTGCATACGGTCATCCAAAAGGATAATCACAAAAGAACCTACAAAATTACACACGCTGCGCCGGACGGTAGTTCCTATGCCGAGGATATATTGATCAAATATCAAATGGATAGAGCATCCTTGGCGCAAAAATTGAAAATCAATTCAGAGAGGGGCAGGTGAGTACGGTATGAAATTCAGTTTGTTATTTCCCAATGTATCCCATATCAATGTCGGTAATATTGGTAGTAAAACGTTGTACCACTTGTCGCTTGACAAAAGCTTTGCCGCAATCTGTCAAAGCAAATCCGAATGCCAATATTTTTTAGAGACACTCTCAAAGCCCTTGCGTTCCCCAAAGGATATTTTGTTTAGACAACAAATCATAGCCGATTTTTTGCAGTTTCCTGCTTTTTTGGGAGAATTGAAAACCTCTTTGAACCAATTTACTAAGCTCAAGCAAGATTTCAAAAATCTGAAAAAAGAAATCCATGCCCGTAATTTTGGAATCGGCTCGGCAATCGGCGGTTCTCGGGAATCCGTCAGGGATTGTTCGCGGTTGCTCAAAAAGGTTTTGTACTATACCAAAGACTTTTCGCAACTGCTTGGCAAGTATCCGACTTCATCCAAAGGGTTTGAGTCTATCTTGAATGATACCATTTCTCTTGTGCAAAAAGAGGACTTTACTCGATTGATTGCACGATTGGAAGAAACCGAAAACGTAAGTCTTGAGTCAAACACGGTTTTTTCGATCAAGCTCGATAAAAATGGTAAAATTGCAGACTGTCACCTAATCGACTCTCAAGATCTTTCTTCCCAAATTCCAAAAGAAAAGAAAAGACTTTTGACGAGAAAAGAATCTCTGCTCAATTCTTCATATTTGCGCTTGGATATCCCGTCATATAGTGATTGCCAAACCAAATTAGGCGCTTATCCCTATATGGAAATGGAAAATCTGTTGCTTTCTCTCATCGCAGGTGTTTTAGATACGTTTGGTGATATACAGAAAGAGATTGTATTTTATTCTGTTGCGGTGGAATATGTCCGTTGGCTTGCAGGCAAAAAGATATCCTTTACTTTTCCAACGGTAGGGGATAACACGCAATTTGTCGGTATGACCGATGTGTACTTGGCAACAACCAATCAAACCGATACCATTGTCACAAATGATTTTTATATGTCAAAAGGTAAAAAAGGTAGCATCATATTCGGAGATAATGGCAATGGCAAAACTGTTTTTTTGCGTTCGATTTCGGTATGTCAAATCTTGGCACAAGCGGGTATGCCGATTCCGGCTGCGTCCGGAACGATAGAGCTGTTTAGCACATTGAAAACACAGTTCTCCGAGAGTGAAGATACAACCTCTTCCAACGAAAAAATGGGCAGATTTGAGCAAGAGGTCAGCGAGCTTTGTGAGCTGATAGACACATCTGAGAGCGCAAGTCTGCTGATTTTGAATGAAATTTTTCAAACCACGGCGTATGCCGAGGGAGCAATCGGTCTATACCATATCCTTAACTATCTTTCTGCCAAAAACATCGGTTGGATATTGGTCTCTCATCTTACTGATCTCAATCAATATTTCGAAAACCAAGATGTTTCCATATATAAAATGACAAAAGAGCATAAGGTGATCCAAATACAATAATGTAAAAAGGTCAAAGCACTATGGCGCTTTGACATTTTTATCATATCAAATTGTTTTTATTCGGTTTCTTGGAATTTCAAATTAACCGCACCGATACCGGTCTCGATCTCCAAAGAATGTTGACCGCCTCCGCTCGTGCCAAAATCTGTTACCTTTTCGCCGTTAACGGTAACGGCTCCAAGTCCTTTTTCAATATCGATTCTATAATCGTTCTTGTTGCCGAGCACAGTCAGGTTAGATTCGCCAATTCCAAAATCCAACTCATTTCTACCAAGCAGGGCAGCGGTCATATTCAATTCACCCACACCCATTTCCAAAGAGAGATTGTTCAGCATACCGCCGCGAATGGTGATCTCGCCGGCACCCCCCTCAATGTCCGCATGGGAGGTGACATTCAGTTGCTCGATGCTCACGTCGCCTGCGCCCAGTCTGAATCTAAGCGATGCAGTAGAGAGTGTTTCGGCAGTCATTTTTGCGGCACCGGTCTCAATACTGACATCATCAAATACGGTAACTCTTGGAATGTAAAGCGTGAGCTTTGCATTGTTGTAGTTCGCGTTACCTTTTGGTTCATCAACAATGGTCAAAACGCCGCTTTTCTCGGTGACGGAAAGATATTTCAAATTGCTCTCAACTCCAAAGGTATCTCTATATTCGATGGTAAAATCCGCGGCACTGATAGAAATATCGAGCGAATGAATTTCAGATGTGACTTGATACTCCTTGATCTCATCCAAAACCACGTTTTCTCTAAAGCACCCGAACAGGGGGAGTGTGAGCAACAAAACCAGTAGCAGGGCTACGATCTTTTTCATAAAATCAACTCCTTAATTTTTGTATAGACCTATTATATCACATCAACCTGTGGTTTGCAAGTGCTTTGTTCACATTTTTTGTGTTTCGAAAAGGAAAACAGCCCCTTCACCCACCGCACATCCTCTTTTTCAACCGCGCGTGTCAGGCGCAAAAGAGAGACATATACCAATATAACCAACAAAATGTGTACAATGATGGATAGTGCGGCAGATTCGATTCTTAAATCGCTTTTTTCTAACAAAAAGCGCACAACTGTTGTGGAACAAACAATGCAGGCGAGCGGCTTGTAAATCCATTTGCAAAGCCGCACGGGCGTTCTACTAATCATTAAGAGGTGCGTAATACTGCAAACTGTATTGAAGAGCTCCGAGATGTAAATGGTAACGATATATCCCCAAATGCCAAAGCGTGGTACTAAAAAAACCACCAACAAAAGGGAAAGTGCCGCATCGGCAATGTTGATCTTCATTGAGTATAACTGCTCGCCAAGGCCTTTCATCATCGCATCGGTGGCGGTGTCAAGATACATAATGGGGACGAGCGGTGCAAGAATACGAATGTAATATCCCGCATCGGAGTTTGGATAAAGCGCCGCACCGATCTCTCCCGAAAAGCAGATGAGCACCCCCGCTACGCCAAACGAAAAGAGAAGTGAGAGCGACCACACCCGAGAGATCATATAGTGAATGTGCCGCCGATGATCGTGGACTTCCGCCTCGGCAAGCTCGGGCACGAGCAGCCCCGAAAAGGAATACATTAAGGCAGCAGGGTAGAGGATGACGGGGAGAGCCATGCTCTGAATACTACCGTAAGCCACAAGCGCCGCGGCGTGTGAAGCACCGCTTTGCCGTAACCCCTCGGGGATGAGAATGTGTTGCAGAGTAATCAGTCCCGAACGTATATAAGTCGTTGCGGCAATGGGGAGCGTGATGGAAAGCAGCTTTTTGCCGTCCCCTGCTTGATGAAAAATCTCTTTGCCAAGGTGTTTTCTTTTATCCAATTGATAAAAGAACCATTCCAGAAGAAAGGAAAACACCTCTGCCGCCGCACCGCCAAGCACGAGGATGCGGCAGGCACTCTCAACGTCCTTGGCAAAATGAAAAGCCAAAAGATACATCGTCGCGCCAATTTTGATGGCTTGTTCAAAAACCTGCACCGCCGCATTTTTCCAAGGGCGTCGCATCGCTGAAAAATATCCGCTCCACGCCGAGGAGAGGGCAATGAGGGGGAGCGTAATCGCCAACAGTCGCAACGAAGAAATCGTGCGCGCATCTTTCAGCCAATCCCTTCCGATTGGTTCTGCCAAAGAAAAGAGCAAAACAGATGCAAGGGAGCCAAAAAAGATGGCATAAAGTGTTGCTTTTTTCAAAATGCCGCTCACGCGCGCAGGGTTGCCACTCTCCCCGGCTTCCACGGTCATACGCGTTACACCAAGATGAATGCCCGAGGTCGCCAAGGTCAAGGCAAACCCATATACCCCTGAAAGGATAGAGAAAAGCCCCATCGCTTCCGCGCCCACGCGTCCCGACACAATAACCTGAAAGCTCACGCCAACGGTGCGCATAAACAGCGATGCTGCCGTCAGCAGCATCGCATTCCAAAACAATTTCTTTGCCCGTATTTCCATTTTACACCTCGCAGAACTTTATCGCAAAATTTTGAACTGTCGGTTTCATTTTCTTGAAAACGTCTAATAGATATGCCATAATGTAAAGGATATATCAAATCCGACAAGGAGAATACATATGAATAAGTGTCCTGTGTGTCACCAATCTTTTACCGAATATCAATTGCTCAAACAAAGCTTTTCTAGAACGCCGAAGGAGTTGTTAAAGACCAAGTTGATGTATGGTATTCCACCACGGAAGAACACGCTTTTTTGATATATTTATCTGTTATTCCATTCTTAATTGTTTATGCCAATTTGCCGTATGTTCCTTATGATAATTATATTTTATGAAAAAAGACATTAAAATAGAGCAAAAAAATGATATCTTCCACAAAAATAGGGGATATCATTCTTTTTGTTGTAAACCCCAAACCACGCGATAAGGGTATGCCCGAAAATAAAATGCTTCCTTTTTGGTTGGCCGTGCTTTTTGCATATCCTACGAATGTGTCACATAGGTTATAAAAAAAGAAAAAAGGGAAGAAAAGAATGAAACGAAAACGCTTTTTAATTCAACCATTGGCATTGATCTATCTGCTATTTATGCTTTTTTGCGACAGGAGCGGATTGGCTGCTATGAGCCTTTTGGCGGCAGCTTTGCACGAGGTGGGACATCTTGCGGTAGCGTGGGCAATGCATATTCCCATAGGAGCTATGCGTTTTGATTTGCTCGGTGCGCGTATCGAGGTCAAAGGCCGCATCTTGTCTTATGGAGAAGAGTGGCTTTTGTGTGTGGCAGGACCTCTTTCAAGTCTTGTTTTCTCGCTGATAGGTTCTTTCTTCTGGTCGCATAGCAAGCTTGCCATCGCGTTTTCCTGTGCCTCATTGCTTTTGGGACTCCTCAATCTTTTGCCCATTCAAACCTTTGATGGCGGAAGGATGCTCGAATGTGCACTTCTATCCTTTACTTCACCCAAACGCACAAGTGATGTTTTACGCGGTTGCACCTTTTTGTTTTTGTGGCTTTTGTGGGCATTTTCGGCCTATTTGATGATCAAAATCGCTGATGGGATTTCTCTGTTTTTCTTCACAATCACCCTGCTTGCCCGATTTTTTGAGGGGAGAGTACCCCAAAAAGAAAAATGAGTCTTGTATTTTTCTTTTAAAAATGGTATAATAAGGATGAAATAAGTTAGAGGAGAAAACACAAATGCCTTTTGTTATTCTTTTTTGTGCCATTCTCGTTTTGTTCGTGGTAGCTTTGATCATTACACACCGCATTATGCGCGCAAATTTTGGGCGCGGTGAATACAAATCCTATCCCGTAGCCGATTATTTTTATGATCACTATGAAGATGCTTATCCGCGTCGTAACGTTTCCTTTTATTCGGGCAAGAACCGCTTGCAAGGCTACATTTTTGGCGAGGAGAACACCAAAGGACTCCTTGTGTTCGCACACGGCATCCACTCGGGGCACGAGAGCTATATCCAAGAAATCGTTTGGATGGTTGACCACGGCTGGCGCGTTTTTGCATACGATGCCACGGGCTCTTGCACAAGCGAGGGAAAGGGAACAGCCGGACTGATCCAATCCGCACTTGATTTGCACGCCGCACTGACTTATGTGGAAAGCGACGAAACCCTCAAAGATCTCCCCGTCTGCCTGATGGGACATAGCTGGGGCGGATATGCCGTTGCCGCAGGACTGTATTTTGACCACAACGTAAAAGCTTCTGCCAGCATTGCGGGGTACTCCGATTCCGTTGAAATGATGATGAGCTTTGTTACCGACAAAATGGGCAAAGCGACCGTACTTTTGCATCCCTTTGCCTATTTCGAAAATCGCGTTTTATTTGGCAAATACGCAAGTCTTACAGCTGTTGATGGCATCAATCGCGCAAATATCCCCGTTATGTTGATCCACGGCACAGGCGACGAACTCGTCCGTTTTGATAGCACCGGCATTGTGGCACATAAGGATGAGATCACCAATCCCAACGTCGTTATCTATCCGATGAGTGATGCGGGGCAGGATGGACACACGAGCATCTTCCACAACGCCAAAAGCGTAGAGGAGATTGCCCGTATCAATTCGCGCTTGGATGAATTGAAGCAAAAATACGGAGAAGATATCCCAACCGAGGAGCGCCAACGTATTTACGCCGACGCCGATCTCGACTTGGTTAATCTTCCCAATGATAAGATGTTAGGTGATATTAATGCTTTCTTTGAGAAAGCGCTTGCGCAATAAAAGAACAACTTGCCCAAAGCGACCTTGCTTTGGGCAAGTTGTTGTTAGTCAACAAAAAGTAGGCTTCAAACAACCAATGCGTTATTTACTTTTCCTTTTCTGCGTGATATAATTTTACTAAGAGGAAAATTTCTAAAAAATGCCGATTTTTTTCAAAAAAGCAAACTTTTTTGGATTTTTTGACACTATTTATATGAACGAAAAAACAAATCCATACAAGAGGTCACCAAAAGCAATGAAAAAAGAAGAAAAAAAGAAAAGGATAAATTGGAAGCGGACGTTTCAAAACAACGCGTTCATGTTGCGCCTTTTGATTAAGGCATGCCCCGGCGTGTTTATTCTCAATTTGATCTGCACTGTTTTGAGTGCGATTCGCTCCTTCCTGGTGGGAACCTATCTTTATATGTACGCGCTCAATGCTCTGCAAGAGGGGGTTGCGCTCAAAACCATTTTGATCACTTTGGTAGGGTTGATTATCTTTACGGTTTCGGAAATGCTCTTCCAAAATATTGCCGCCTGCTATTTCAACGTCAAATATCCGGTGGTCAATGCCTACTTCCAAAGTATGATGCAAAAGAAGGCAGTTGAGGTCGACCTTGCCTGCTACGAGAACGCCGAGTTTTTTGATACCTACATCAAAGCATCAGATGAAGCAACCAATCGCGCCTATGCCGTTATGAATAACTTTGTCAACGTGATCTGGGTGCTTATCAACGTGGGAGCCACGGGAGCATTGATCATTGCCATCGACCCCGTGTTTATCCTCATCGCGCTTGCGCCCTTCCTTTGTACCATTCTCATTGGCAAAAAGCGCAACCGCATCCGCTACGACTACGATATGCGCAACAAAGAGGTTGGCAGACAGCGCGACTACGTGCGCCGTACCTTCTACCTCAAGGATTTCTCCAAGGAGATGCGCCTGAGCGAGATGTGGAAGGTTATGTACGGACGTATGCGCTCGAGCGTTGCCGAGCTGAAGGACATCGTTCACAAATACGGTTATAAGGTTATGTTCTTCCGCTACTTATACGACGTTATTTACAACGTGTTGGTGTACTCGGGAACTGTCCTTTTGGCTTCCTTCAAAACCTTGGTGCTCAAAAATATGCTCATTGGTGATTGCTTTGTGGTCATCAACTCTATTACGCAGGTTGCGGGCAACATCAACTATATGGGCAACGTATTCCTCAAGCTTGACGAAAACTCGCTCTATGCCGAAAACTTGCGCAAGTTTTTGGAGTATGAAGTGCGCATTGCCGAGGACGAGAACGCACCCGCGGTTTCTTCTTTTGAAAGGTTGGAGCTGAAGAATTTGACCTTCTCTTATGAAAATCAAAAAGCGCCCGCGCTTGCTAACGTTAGCTTCACTGTAAATGTTGGCGAAAAGATTGCCATTGTCGGTCACAACGGCGCGGGTAAAACCACCTTGATCAAGCTTTTGCAACGCTTGTATGATCCCGACAAGGGCGAGATCCTTGTCAACGGTGAGAATATCAAAACCTACCGCTTGTCGTCCTATCGTGCGCTCTTTGGAACGGTGTTCCAAGATTACTGCCTCTTTGCAACCACAGTTGCCGAAAACGTAATGATGCGCGGCAACATCACCGACGAGGATAGAGTCACCGTCAAAGATGCTCTTCAAAAAGCAGGGATTTGTGAAAAGATCGAGCAACTGCCAAACGGAATCGACTCTACTGTAACACGCGAATTTGACAAAGAGGGTGCAATGTTCTCTGGAGGCGAGGCACAAAAGATCTCTATTGCAAGAATTTTTGCGGGCAAGCAAGAAATCGTGATTATGGACGAGCCTACGTCTGCTCTCGATCCGATTGCCGAGCAAGAAATGTACCGCAATATGTTCGAGGCGTGCGAGGGGAAGACGGTTATCTTTATCTCTCACCGACTTTCCAGTGCCACTATGGCAGACCGCGTTTATCTCTTTGAAAACGGACAGATCATTGAAGAGGGATCGCACCGCGAGCTGCTTGCACTAAACGGTAAATATGCCGATATGTGGCACAAGCAGGCGGATACCTATCTTGACAAAGAGGAGGTGACGGCATGAGCAAAAAGATAAAAGAAAAGAAACAGAAAAAAGAAAAAGCAGAAAAGAAAGAGCGGCACAACCCCATACGTGTTATCAAAAATCTTTGGTTTATGCTGCAATTCGTGTTCAAATACACACCCGGATATGCTGTTATCACCGTTGTAGAAGCGCTCGGACGCGGTGCTTCGCACGTTATTGGCATCCTCTTTACCAAGTACATCTTTGATGCCATCGAGGCGGGAACCGAATTTGGCGAGGTGCTGTTTTGGATCCTGCTCGTCACGGGTTACAACGCCGCATTTGAACTCTTTAACAAATGGCGGTACGACGTTTTTGTGCCGCGTGTAAAGCTGACTTTGCACGAAACCATTCAAACCGAGCTTTACAAAAAAGCGCGCGAGCTTGACCAAAGCTGTTACGACGACCCCGAATTCTACAACGATTTCATTTGGGCGATCCGTGAATCGGATGGACGTGTAGCACACATTGTGGAGTGCTTTAGCATTATGATCAACCGCGTTACGTCCAGTGCTGCAGTGCTTGGCCTACTTGCTTCTATGGATTGGGTGGTAACGCTCATTCTCATTGCGTCTGTCATTCTCGGCTTTGTTGTAAAGAGTATCCTGAATAAAATCGGCTACAAGCATAGTGTTGAGGCAAATCCTATTTGGCGCAAGCTTGGTTATTTCCGCCGTGTATTCTATATGCCTGATTATGCTAAGGAGTTGCGTTGCGGCGGAATTGCCGAGCATTTGCAAAACGAGTATAAGGAAACAAACAAACAAATCATCGCCTGCAGCAAAAAGTATAACAAAAAATATTTGGTTTGTTGGATTTTTTCGGATCTACTTGTTTATCTGTTACCCTCGGTAGGTATTACAAGCTATCTTGTGGTGCGTTATATCACCGATGCAACCCTTTCGTTGGGTAGCTTTTCCGCAAGCATCAGTGCAAGCCAAAAGCTCTATTACACACTGGATGATATTGGCAACTACATCAACAAATTCCACGAGCACAGCCTTTATATCGAAAAGGTCAAAACCTTTATGCAATACGAGCCCAAGATCAAGGGGAAGGAAACCGAGGTTCCTGCTTTTGAATCCCTGACCGTCAAAAATCTTGATTTCGTATATCCCTTTACCAAGGATGAGAAAAAGACTCTGCAAGGACTCAATCTTGAAATCAAGAAGGGTGAAAAAGTCGCGTTTGTCGGATACAATGGAGCAGGAAAGACCACACTTATCAAGCTTTTGATGAGACTGTACGATACCACAAACGGTGAGATCCTTTATAACGGTCGCAACATCACCGATTTCGACCCCGAAAAATACCGCGAGCACATCGGTGCTGTATTCCAAGACTATAAGGTTTTTGCCGCAACGGTTGCCGAGAACGTAATGGGCGGCGAGTACACAGATGCCGATGAAGAAGCAGTGATGTCGGCTCTCCGCGCGGCGTCCTTTGACGAAAAGCTGAAGCAGTTGCCAAACGGAATTCAATCACAGCTTACAACAGAATTCAGCAAAGAGGGCGTAGGACTTTCGGGCGGTGAATCGCAAAAAATTGCCATCGCGCGCGTGTTTGCAAGACCGTTTGAACTCATCATTATGGATGAACCTTCCTCGGCGCTCGACCCGATTGCCGAGTATGAGTTAAACCAATCTATCCTCAAAAACGCCGAGGGAAAAACGGTCATCTTCATTTCGCACCGCCTTTCCACAACGCGCATGGCAGATAAGATTTATATGTTCGACGGCGGTGAAATCGTTGAACGCGGTTCGCACGACGAGCTGATGGCACAAAACGGCAAATACGCCGAAATGTACCGTGTGCAGGCAAAGAAATATCAAACAGCATCCTGATTTTTTCAAACGCTGATTCGTTCATAGTAAAAACACCGGGAAGATTGATCCTTATGCGGTCAATCTTCCCGATGTGCATTAAAGCTTTCTTTTCCTTTTAAACAACATATAAGCTCCAAGGACAATCGCCCCAATAACAATCACCGAACCGCCCACGATTGCTACAATCGCGCCTGCGCCGATGTTCGGTTTTTTGTTTTGCTCGGAGGGATTGGAGGAGTCAGAAGGTTCTTTTTGAGGTGTGGAGGACTCTTCATCAGGAGTAGAAGGTTCATTTTGAGGTGGGGAGGATTCTTCTTCGGGGGCAGAAGTTTCTTCCTCTGAATCAGAGGAATCACCTGCAGGGGGAGAATTCGGTTCGTTCTCTTGAATAAGAGAAATGCTTTGAATAGCGGAAGGAGCAGAGGTGCTTGTTCCAATATCCTTAACCCAAATTTCTGTTGCGTTTATCCCGTCGAGGTTAAGTAGCACGCTCGTACCACCTGCAAAGACCCAAGTCTTACCGCCATCAATCGAATATTGCATTGTTTCGCTCATACCCGTCAACCAACCGCTTGTTTTATCGAGTACAGCTGTGGGAGTAGCGGCTTGCGGCAAATCGTTGGCGGTCACCTTACCTGATGTGGTATGATACAGTGTTGCAATATCAAACACGCGCACGTGTGTTTCGTTACCGTGCATCAGGAATACACTGCGACCGTAGAAGGCTACACTCGGCCAAGGAGTGGGATAGTCACAGTCTACCAAACTGCGAATGTTGTGATAGGTCAAACCATTATCCGAGGAAAGGATAACTGTCAAGGGTCGTCTGTCAACGCCACTTGCAGAAAAATCGTTGTTCCAAAAGAGCGCAATATCACCCGTTGCAGGCAAGCGCATAACCGTGTTGGTAGCACTTGGAGATTGTATTTCGATTTTGGTGGGTTGTGCCCAAGTCAAGCCACCGTCGGTGGAAATAGATTGGTAAATAACACGTTCTTCGCGCGTGCGTAAGGAGAGAAGAATATTTCCGTTTTGCAGCTCTGCCACAGAAGGTTCAAGTGCCGCGTGGGGAAGCGTTAAAGCATCGAGTGAACGTTGCCAAGTGTGACCTTCATCATCCGAATACCAAACGTAGCCGATGGCGCGATCGGAGCCGTACACATCGTTTACGGTAGCGGAATAACCAACGGGCAATAAAATACGACCTGTGGAAAGACGCAGAACACGGTGTCCGCTAGAGGTAATGGAATATCCTTGAGGTTCATCTGTAATGCGTTGGGCATCTCCCCAAGTCAAGCCGTTATCGGTTGAGCGGCGAATATAAATGTTAGCGATTTCCGTTGCTTCTTTTTCGATGTAAATAAGGCCCAACTCGCCGCCCGCAAGCCAAATATAGGTGGGATTGAGAACATTGAGGCTACCTTCGCCTTTGATTAAAAAGCTCTTTCCTTCGCTCCAAGTATAACCACTGTCAGTTGAAATAAAGGCATCGAGCGAAGAATCGGATGCATCGCCGCCGCCCGAGGTTCCAACCTTTGAAGCAAATCCGTTGTAGGAAGCAACGAGTGTGCCGTCGGGCATAACGTAAAAGTCACCGTCAGCACCTCTGTCGGTAGAACGCATTACGTGCCCCGTGCTCACCTCTTGAGAGGAATATGCCGAGAGTCCATCTGCCAAAGATGCCAATGAAACAGAAACATCTCCGATTGCATGTAGCTTAAGATAACCGCATTTAATGCTATCAAAGGTCAGGCGGTAAGTTCCTTTGCTGCGACTTAACGTTACTTGGTCAATTTTTGTATAAGTAACGTTATCGTTGCTCCAATATAGCACAAAGGCATCCTTCCAAAGACTATCAAGACCACTTCCGCAAAGGTCAATTGCCTCGACCGAGGAATGAATACCAAACCAAATGCCCACACTGTCGCCCTTTGAAATTGTCAACGGATTTTGTGCAAGCACTTGTGCCATAGGCGTTGTGGTGGGGGAGAGATCGTTGACAGCTTGCATAGCGGTTCCTGCCATCTTCCATTGACGGGCAATGCGACGTTCCGCGCGAATGCAAGTGGTGAAGTCGCTCAAGTAGATGCTCGCGGTCTCCTCATATCTTGTGGTGTGTACTTTTACGTAGCGTGCTTCCACACCCGAAAATTCGAACAGAATTTGACATTTTCCATCCTCAACAAGGCGATTGAAGTGAAAACCACGTATTTCGGTCCAGTTGAAGTTGTCATCACTTTGCCAAAGGGTAAAGTGGTTAGCACGGGATGTCACTTCGGCATCGCTATCATACAAACGAATCGCGTTGATAGATTGCTTATAACCAAGATCAAGACCTACGCTATTGGTGTTGGTGTCAACGTAGCCGTCCTCATCGTGTGTGCTCATTTTGCCCCTTGTAGGATCATAATCGAGAGGACGGAAAAGAGGGGATGATGCAATGATTTCGGGAACAAATATTTCGGGTGCAGCTTCGGTACGCGAAGGCATTTGTATGATGCCATCCGAGGAATCCGACCACACGTTGGTGATGCGAACATTACCTTCAGTTTCAAATCGCATAGCGGTAATCACAGAGCATGGATTTGTATAGATAGCCATACCAACATAGGTACCATTTACATATACACGTGCATAGTCGACGTTACGTGCATCCGGTAAATCGATAATGATTTGCAATGCTTCATTGGGACGAACGGCGCCGGCAGCGCTGAATTCAATCCAACGGTCATCGCGACGATAACAAAGCGTGCCATCCTCTTTTGCGCTAATATAAAAGCCGTATGTATTCTCCGACATGAGGGAAAATTTAAGATCGGATGGCTTTGAAAGGGTAGTGGTAAACCCGAATTTGCCACTGTTGCAAGTTGCCACGGGATAATCTGTAATAACGGCAGGACCAATCACCTTGACGTTGTCAATCAAAAATACGTCGTTGATGCTTGCTTTGTTGTTGGTGTGAAAAACAATGCGGTCGACCGTTGCAATGTTCTTGTCAGCCCAAATCGATTCAATTTTCTCACCGTCAACATAGATGTCGGCGGTATCCTCACCTGCTTTTGTCACAATTCTAAAGGAATACCAGGTTTCTTTTTCCATGTTTGTTTTGGAAGTCGATATCCATTTGCTTTGGCTTTTGCTGTAATATTTGAGCGTAGCGGTGCCATCCTTGTTGGGGAAGATGCCAAGATTTATTCTCTTTTGACCGGTTGCAATGCCATCTTTAGCGATTCCCAATGCATTTGCGCCTGCCACACTTTCCAAGTAATAGTCAAAGCAGAGTTCCACGTCAGACGTTTCCGCAAATGTTTTGGTTACGCGAGCGGGATTTGCATATTCGGTTGAATTATCCTCAATACGCATAGCGTTATCTCCTTGTGCTTTTTGGGGGGCGGTGACAATCTTGACACCTGCATCGGTGCGACCGATGGGTTCCGCTATCCATCCGTCAGGTTCTTGACCGATTGGCATGCCGTCAAAATCCTCATCGATGGCGGCGATTATCGATTGCGAATCATCACTCGCAAATGCCGTGGGGATCATTCCTCCAAGGATGCAAAGCGTTAGCAGAAACGATAAAATTTTGTTTTTCAATTTCATTATGATTCCTCCAAAAGTGAAGTTTAGTTTGGATAAGAGTCCCTATTAAACTTATTATAACACAATGAAAGGAGAAAGTAAAGGAGAAAGAGAAAATAATGTAGCGAAAAAAAGCAAAAAGAATCAAGGACTTTGCCCCTGTGGGGCAATATTTCTGCGCGCGCCGCCTGTGAGCGAGCTCCCGTCGGCTTTGCTTGAAATGCGAACCTTATTTTTCGGCTTCGCCTCAAAAGCAACGCTCGCGTTGCTTTTGATGGTCCACCAATAGAAGAGGGCGATGCAAGCGCATCGCCCTCTTCTATTGGTGGACCATCAAGGACTCGAACCTTGGACCGACCGGTTATGAGCCGGTGGCTCTAACCAACTGAGCTAATGGTCCGTTGGCCTTTTATATTATATCTTATCAAAAGCCAAAAGTCAAGGGTTTTTTTCTTTTTTTGCACATTATTTTTTTAAGGTCTCCTATTTCACTTGGATTCGACACGCAATATGTGATATGATGAGGACAACCCTACATCAAAGGAGAAGGATTATGAAAAAACTGATTGTTGCTTGCTTGCTCTTGTGTTTGCTTTTTTGCGGATGCGCAAATGGGAATGGGGAAGAAGAGCCCCAAGTGCCCACCACACCCACCGATACATCCAATCCCCTTGACAAAATCGCCCTCGATGCTGCCGAGGCAAGAGCCGAGTATTATCAAACTCTTGTGGTGGAATTACAAAAAGAGATTCTTTCCCTCAAAGATGCACACGCATCCGCACGCGTGGAATATGAATCACGCATCGAGGAGTTGGAGATCGCCTTGGGTGTTCCCGAGGCCGCACCGCCGTCTGATTTTCAGTATACCACAAAGGATGGCAAAATCATTATTGTTGCCTATGTTGGAAATGAGAAGGTCGTCTCGGTCCCTGATGAAATCGGAGGTTGTCCTGTAACACACATTGCCGATACCGCATTTGAGAACAATCTGACCTTAGAAAAGGTTATTTTCCCAAAAAGCCTTAAGAGCATCGGTTGGTTCGCTTTCCGTGGCTGTATAGCCTTGTGTGAGGTAGAGGTTCCTGTAAGCATTTCCAAAATCGAGTACGGTGCGTTTGAAAACTGCAACGCCAAGCTTACTTTTCTGTGTCAACAAGGCTCCTATGCCGAGGAATACGCACAAAGCTACGGATATGCAACAAAGCAAAAATAATAAAATGAGCAAGAACAAAGATTTTTCGTTCTTGCTCATTTTTATATTATATTTGCACACTTGCCCCTAAAGGCAGGGAATAGATACGCATCTCGTCAGGTGCACGACCAAGAAGGTCACGTACAGCCTCGGCATAACACGATAGCTGATGCCCGTGAGCCTCTGTCAAGCGTTTTGCAAGGAGAGCGGGATTGGCACGTTCCGCATCACTGATGCGGTCGGTCTTGTAGTCTACCAAAATCAGGCGTCCGTCGGGCATTGTCAAAAGCAGGTCTATCGAGCCTTGCACAAACAAGGATTCCTCGCCAAGTTGTTCTGCCAATGCTTCATTTTGCGTAAGTGTTCGCATCGGTGAGAGAATTCCAAATTTCAACTCGCGCTCTACCTTTGTGGCGGATTGAATCAGTGCCATCAAATCACTCTTGCAAAAGACTTCGAGCTGTCTAAAGTGCAGAATATCTGCCGCGCGGCGGCTCATAAAGCCGTCTGCGACCAAACGCTCTGCTTCTTTCTCGGGTGATGTTGCCATCAGCCGTTCATAGTCACAGAATTGCAAAAACGCGTGTACAGCACTACCAACCTCGGTGGCACTTGGCTTTTGTTGTGCTTGCAAAAGGCTGTCAAACGGCTGTGTTGCACTTTGCAAAAGCTCAATTTGCGCCGCGAGTGCCTCTTCTTCATCTTCTTCGTTGCGAAGCGTATCCAACAGATTAGCATTCAACTTGGATGCCGCCACCTTTGTGGGAAGTCCCTGCAAGAATGCGTAGGGATATTGCATTTCCTCTTTTGCGCGATAAATTGCTGCATAACGTTCGGCAACGGGTGAGAAATTATCCTCACCATCAGATACAGTCGTGCCGACAGATAAGGGGACTCCACGTTCCACATCCCCCAAGAAGGGATGCACTACCGTCAAGGATAGGTCATCGGAAAGGGAACCACCCTCATAGAGTGCCGCCAGAATCCAGGAAAGCATATTGGAAGCGCCGAGAATGGATGCGCGATTGCCGCGACGAATGAGAGAAGCATTTGTCATAGCCGTTTCCCATTTGCCCGAAAGCGTACCGCCGACATACATTCGTTCACGTGCGCGGGTAAGTGCGACATAGAGTGTGCGGATAGATTCTTCCACCTGTTCTTCATCTACTTTCAGACAAAGAGCGGCGCGCAGAGCGGTGTCCTCAAGGTTGCCTGTGTCCTTGTCATAAAGACGGCAGGCAATGCCGACCTCGCGGTGATAAAGTAGGTTTTTCTTAATGTCATCCTTGTTAAAGGGAGAGCCCGTAGAAGACAGGAAGACAACAGGGAATTCAAGCCCCTTGGAGTGGTGAACCGTCATCACGGTTACGGCATCCTCTGCCGCACCAAAGCCCTCGGCAGAGAGATTGTCGCCCTCGAGTAGCTTTGCGAAGTGAGAGAGAAATCCGTAAAGGCCGCAAAATGCGGTTTTCTGATAGATGCGCGCTTGCTCGTAAAGATAGAGCAGTATGGGCTTATCCGAAAGATGTGCCACGCGGTCATCTTGATAGAGCAGGCGCAAAAATCGGTCAGCAGATTGCGTATCAGCCAAACGGCGCATCCCGTCAAGCCAATGAATCATAGCGGCGCATTTGGTAAAGAGAGGATGATTTTCATCTTCTGCCACAGTTAAAAGACCGTCATAAAGTGCGGTTGAAGATTCGGAAGATGCGCGAACCTCACAGAGCTCCTCTAAGTCAAATCCACCAAGTGTGGAAAGCAAGAACTCGGAGAGTGGCAAATCGCGCCACGGGTTGTCCACACTTTTGAGCAGATTGAGCATATCATAAAGCAGAGGGTCTTGCGTTATATCCGAAGAAGTGGGGGAGAGCACGGGAATACCCAATTTTGCAAGCTCGTCCGTATAGGTTGCGCCGTGATTTTTGTTTCGAACCAAAATAGCAATATCCGATGGACGAATCGGTGAGCCGTTATCAAGCTTTTCCTTACGTAGCAGACGAGAAATCTCAGCGGCTACCCAAACGGCTTCCTCGCGCACATCTTCGGCGTCGTCCTCGTCCTCTGTGCGTGCCTTTTTGCGCGGCGGAGCATCAAATACTGCAAGCGTTACAGGCACGGGATGGTCGGGAGTGGTGATTTCATCGGTTGATTTTGAACATACAAGGTCATCCTGCGGGCGGTACCCCACGGTGCTTTCACAAGCAGAAAAAAGGAAAGAGCAAACCTTGTTTGCAAAGTCAATGACAGGCTTGTCGCAACGGAAGTTATCCGACATAAATACGCAAACACCGTCGGCTTTTTTGGCTTCGGGAGCTGTATGGAGCGGCATTTCGCGTCTGTATCCTGCAAAAATCGAGGGTTCACTGCCACGAAAGCCGTAAATACTTTGTTTAATGTCGCCAACCATAAATCGGCGGTTCTTGCCAATAAGAGAGAAAATGCGGTCTTGCAAATAGTCCACGTCCTGATACTCGTCAATGTAAACGGCATCATAAGAGGCGGAAAGCTCCTCGGCAAAGGGAGTGGGATTGCCGTTTTCATCGGTGAGGAGTCGGTAAAGCATTGCGCGAACGTCATCAAATTCAAGCAATCCGCGCTCCAGCTTTTCTCCAAGCAAGCGAGCGGTGTATTCGCTATAAAAACGCCAAAGTATTTCGGCAGGCAGAGCGGTACGGCGCATTTG
Organism: Oscillospiraceae bacterium; assembly: GCA_015065205.1. GTDB lineage: Bacteria > Bacillota > Clostridia > Oscillospirales > CAG-272 > UMGS1865. The sequence goes on along the minus strand of SVQS01000001.1, from coordinate 20,705 downwards.
CTCCGAAATGACCTCGGCAGGATATTTCAGCGCTTCCTGCACGCGTTTGGTAATATCATTTTTGAATTTGTTACGCCACTCCTGATACGCGATAATTTCCCGCGTTTTTTCTTTTGAAGTGGGAAAACGACCGCTGATAAAGGTGTAAGCCACCTCTCGTGCGCGCGTATAAACACCTGCATCGAGGGCATTTTTCATTGCAAGGCAGTAGGAAAGATCCGAGCCGACAATACCTGCAAATTTTGCACACATATCTGGAGTGGCTTCAAGATGTGCTTCAGTTTTTTGCAAGAAAGAGATGTATCCCTCAAATAGATCCGACAGATAATTGCGTACAACAGAGCCGTAAGAGGTAGTGAAATATTCAGCATCTGCCGCCTCGTTGAGTTCCTTCGCAAATCGTCCCAGAACGCCAACACCCTCGGGCTCAGCCGAAAAACGGGCGAGGAACTCGCGCAAAACAACGCCAAGCTTGCCGTCACTGCGCCCTGACATTAAGTGGTCAAGCGTTTCGGCAAAGGGGTTGTTTGTGAGCTTTGCAAAGGGAGAGTCCTGTGTGGTGCTTTGAGCATACCGATCATAGTATTCTTCCAAGAGTCCATCCATAATTTCGGCGGCAATGGGGAGCACCTCGGCTTCATCCGCCATGCGGAAGGAAGCAGGGAGTGAAAGACGCTCAAAATTTGCACGCACTGCTTTTTGGAAGAAAGCATCGATGGTGGAAATTTGTGCACTGCCAAGAAGAAAGAGCTGACGCGAAAGATGTGTATTTTCGGGGTCGATTGCCATCGCATCGGTCAAGGCTTTTGCAATTCTGCCCTTGAGCTCGGCGGCGGCGGCACGCGTAAATGTAACGATCAGCATACGGGAGAGATCGGCAGGGTGTTTGGTATCAGTCAGTTTGCGAATGATACGCTCGGTCAAAACACTTGTTTTACCCGAGCCTGCGGCGGCAGATACCAATAAGGTTTTGCCGTCAATTTGCATAGCGGCCTCTTGCGAGGGGGTCCAGGTTCTACCCATCAGATCAACTCCTTTCAGCGGTGATATGCGCGGTTGCAGTCCGCGCGAACGGGGCAAAAGGCACAGGCCTTTTCGGAAGGGGTTTTTTGTGCCTCTCCTGCAAGAATACGCTCGGCTACCGAGAGAACAGCATCCTGCATTTCATTTTGCAGCTGTTGCATTTCTTCCATCGTTTGCTTTGTCAGCCCCTTGGAGTAAACAGATTCGCTTTCTCCGTTTAGGGCGGCAGAGACAGCCTCATCATCAAGAAGCAGACCGCTTCGCTTGATTTCGGTCACTCCCTTTTCGGTAGAAGCAAAAAGATATTGCGCACCTGCCGGTGTGGCATTTGGCATCGCGCCTTTGAGTGCAAACAGGTAAAGAATGAGCTGAATATCCATTCCCGAGCGTACCTCATCAAGCGAGAAGGTATGCTTTCCGCTCTTGTAGTCCACAACGCGGAAATAGAGCTTTTCATCACATTCGTAAATATCCACGCGGTCAATTTTACCGCTGAGCAGAACAGAGCTTCCGTTTGTAAGTGTCAAACGCACAGGGGGCAAGCTACCCTCGTCGCGTGTGCCAATGCCTTTTTCAAAGTAGGTCGGAACAAAGAGACCCGTGCGGATCTCTCCGAGAATTTCGTGTAACATCTTCAGTGCCAATCGGCGCAGACGCGCATAAATGTGAAGCAAGCGATTGTCCATGCTTTCGGCAGGGAAAGGGCAAACTTCACCAATATAGTCGGCAATGATGCGGTGGGCAAGGGGCTCGACGTCCTCGGGTGAGGGAAGTACCAATTTGCCATCGTCGCCAAGCGATGCACGCAAAAAATGCTCAAATACATAGTGCAAAAATGTGCCGTCATCGGCATAATTGGGTTGAGAGTCTTTTCTTTCTCTCAATTTCAAAGAATAAGTGCTAAAATAGCGGTAAGGACAAAGCACAAAGGCTTGAATTTTGGATTGCGAGAGGCGCAAAGCCACGTGTTCTTCGGCGGCAGGTGCTCGCAGATCTTTTGTCAATTCCTCGTCAGAGGGAAGCGCGCGTGCGCGTCGGATTTCGGCAAAATCAATTGTTTCGGGCTTTTTGTTAAGCAAAAATGCCACGCGATTGAATGCCAAGGATGGAGTTCGAGCAGAACCGTCGGTCTGTTTTGCGTGTGTAAAGAGAGAAAGAAACTCGGTCGGCTTGCTCATTGCGCGATAAACGTAAAATAACTCCTCGGAGGAACGCATACGCTCGCGGGATTGCAAAACGACACCGTATTCTTCAAGTGTTTCCTTATCAGCCTCGGTTAAAATGCTATCATCACTCACCGCACGGGGAAATTCTCCCTCGCACAGTCCCAAAAGAATAGACGCGCGCACGTTTTCCACACGTAAGGTGTCGGCAGAGCCGATAACAACGCAGTCTTGCGTGGTGGGAACAGAGCCGAGGTCAGCGTTACTGAATACCAAAGTCAAAGATGCAATAAAATCTTCAATCGAGAGCTCGTAATCAGGGAGCAGTCTGCAAAGTGTAGTTAAGGTATCCAGCAAGGTAGAATACAAACGCAAGCTCTCACCGGCTTCACGTACCTGACCGAGTGCTAATTCTTCTTTTGCGCGAGAAGCCAGCACAGAGGGCAGTTCAATCTCGCAAAGATAGTCGTAAAGCGCGCGACAACGGTCTTCCAGTCGGCGAGAGGCACGCAGAGATGCAGAAAGGCGGGAAAGCGGTGTCATCAACTGACGGCGAACGCGATTTGCTGCATCCAAAATTTCGTCAGCGCGAGGAGAGCGTTCGGTGGTGAGTCCATCGGGGTTCATGCTCCAAACGTTGTCCAAAAAGCGGCGGCCGCCAATGTGCCAAGTCTCTACGTATTCTTCAAACATAGCAGAGTCGCGCAACTCCGTTCCGCAAAGCCCTGTTTTGAGCAACGTGATAATATCGCTTTGACGGTAATTGCGGCTCACAGCGCGAAGCGCAGAAAGAATAAGACGAAAGATCGGTTTTGATGCAAGGTCGGTTCTTTCCGAGAAGAAATATGGAATACTGTGTCTCTCGAGTGCGGCATCAAGAATGCCGCGATAGGCATCCAGATCACGTACCACCACGGCAACCTCGCCGTAACGCATACCGTTCTCAACCAATTCGCAAATCTGCAGGGCGGCGACCTCGGCTTCATCATAGATGTTGGAGGCAACGCTCAAACGCACCGAATTATCATTGGCCAGGGGCACCTGACTTGCCGAAAATTGCCAAATATTTGCCTCAACAAGAGAAAGTGCAGAGGACTTTTCTTTTTTTGTCGTAAGTGTAACATGTTCAACCGTCACGTCAGCGCGGTCGGCAAGGTGCGAGAGCTGTTTTGCAGTATCACTCACCGACAGAAAATGGGGCAGTTTTGAGTTTGCACTGTCGGTGCAAAGCGAAACAATCACAGTATTTGCCTGCTTCAAAATTTGCAACAGAACCGCGTATTCGGGCACGGTAAAGCTGGTAAAGGAATCAATATAGACATTGCAATTTTCAAAATAATTATGTTTTTGCAAGAGAGCGGAAAGGCGCAAAAGCTTGTCCGAGGGGTCAGTGCCAAAGCACTCCTCAATTTTTGCGTGATAAGCGGCATCGATAAGCGCAAGATCCGAAAGCTTTTTTTGCAAAGCCGATCCTGCTTCCATTTTTGCGGCGGCATCTTCCAATGCTTGTGCACTCACGCCACCCGCACGCATTTCTGCCACTGTCGAGAGCATCAGATTTGTCAGTGTCAGATCTCCCTCGGCACTTTTACCGTATTGTTCCAAAAGTGGGGAAAGGGTGGAGAGCGTATGCCACATCAAAAGTGAGGATACCGCACCGCTGACCGATTCAACCGTAACACCGCCGTATTTGCAAAAGACCTTTTCGGCAAGCCCCGAAAAACTGACGACCTCAAAAAACGATCCTGCATTTTTGGGGAGCTTTTCTGCTAAATCGCGTTCGCTGATGTATGCCTGTTGTTCGGGAATGAGCAAAAAGGAACGCACACCTGCACGAACATCAGCTTCTATACATTTTTTAATCTGCTCGGTTTTGCCTGAACCCGAAAGGCCGCAAATCAATTTCAGCATTGTGTGTCTCCTTTCTCGCATATTCGCAAATTTCTCAAAATCGTCTCACGACCGCGCCAGGAATAGGCACGTTCCGAAAAGTCCTTGTCCGACATATTTTTAATTTCTTCCGTGGTGGGTGAGGAAATCGGTTTTTCATAAAAGAATGGAATGGGCGAATAAATCGTACCTGTCGCCATAGCGCGATGATTGTAGGGACAGCACTCCTGACATCTGTCACATCCCCAAACGGTATTGGACGAAAGAAGAATACGCTCTTCCTCCTCGGTTAGCTTGCCTTTCTTTTGCGAAAGTGCGGAAAGGCAAAGATTTTTTTCTGCCAAGGCTGTGGGACAAGCATTCTTGCACGCACCGCAATCCTCGCAGAAATTGACCTCGTGTGCGCGGCAGGGGATTTCAAAATCGGTAATGACCTCGCCCAAAAAGACGTAAGAACCGTATTTTGGGGTCAAAAGCAATCCGTTTTTGCCAATTACGCCAAGTCCTGCATGGACGGCGGCGTGTAACTCGCTAATAGGGGAGTGGTCGGCGAATGCAGCAAAACGATTGTTTGGGAATTTTTCTGCCAAATAGGGGAGCAACTCATCAAAAAGCTTTGCAAAAAAGAGATGGTAATCACGAGAGACGGCATAAGCCGAGATCGATCGTTTGGGGTCATCGCAGGCAGGAGTGCGATAGGGAATCGCCATCATAAAAACAGTGCCGCTTGAAATATTTACGCGCTCCAAAAGATAGGGGCGCGTCACGTTACAATCAGACAGCGGCAGAACCCCCACAAGGTCGATATTCTTTTTTTGTAAAAAATTTAATAAAATTTCAAACATCTCTTTTTCTTTCCGACATTTTGTGCTATAATATAATTAATATCACTACTATTATAGCAAAACATTACTTAAAAAGCAAGATATCCGCTCATTTTTCAATGTTTTTTTCTTGCTTCGTCAAGTGTTTATCACATTTGGGCGTTAAAATGGCGATAGAAAACCAAACGGTTAAAACACAAGGAGGTACTAATGAATATGAATGATCAAAATTCACAATTCGAAAATCCTTATTTTGATTATACGAGAGAAGGGGGGCAAACACCCAATTATTCCCTTACAAAAAGGCAACTCCGCAAGCAACGTCGCCAACAACGCCGTTCTCGCCGCTCCCAACGAGGGCTATCCTTTTTGGGTGTCCTTTTGTGTGTTGTTCTTTCCTTTGCGGCAGGCTTTGGCGGTTCGGTAGGAGCTATGTATCTTGCCGGATTCTATCTGTTTAGCGAAGAAGAAATCACAACAACCCAAGATGTACTTTGCGAAGACCCCGAATCCGTGCTTTCCCGTCCCGAATCCGACCCATCCATATACGGTTCTGCAGGTGAAGATGCCTTCGCAATTTCCGGCGTTGTCAGCAAAGTACAGGATTCGGTAGTTGTTATCGATGTTCTCATTACGGGAACATCGGTTTTGGGGCGTCCCACAACGCAAACCGGATCGGGCAGTGGCGTTATTATTTCCGCTGACGGATATGTGCTCACTTGTCATCACGTTATAGACGGTGCAACCTCTGTTAAGGTCACTTTGCGCAACAACAACACATATGATGCGGTTTTGGTTGGAAGTGACGCAGCAAGCGATCTTGCTGTCCTTAAAATTGCAGCCAAAGAAGAACTTACCTATGCCGCTCAAGGACACAGTGCCGATTTGATCGCAGGAGAGCAAGTGGTTGCCATTGGTAATCCACTCGGCACACTTGGGGGAACCGTAACGGTTGGATATATTAGTGCCACCGAGCGTGAGATTACTATGAGCGACGGTAGCAAGATGACACTTCTTCAAACAGATACAGCCATCAATTCGGGCAACTCCGGCGGCGGTTTATTCAATCTCGCAGGGGAACTCATTGGCATTGTCAACTCCAAGTATTCTGCCAGCGGAGTTGAGGGGCTTGCATTTGCCATTCCCATCGATTCGGCTTATCCCGTTCAGCTTGATTTGATGCAGTACGGATACGTACGCGGCGTGACTGATCACGGCTTGACACTCTTAGATATAACGCAGGCAAATTTAGCACAGTATTATTATCTCTATGGCATTGAAGAGATTGGAGTATATGTGGTTGAATCCAAGTATACTACAGAACTCAAAAACAAAGACCGCATCGTTTCCCTAAATGGTACCGAAATCGAAACGACAGCCGACATCGGGGAATTGCTTGATGAATGCAAGGTGGGGGATGTTATTACAATTGTCGCTGAACGTGATGGCGAGAGTATTACCTGTTCACTTACATTGCAGGAGTATGTTCCCGACCGTATTAAGGATTATTTGCAATAATTTTTTGAAAGGATGAGATCGAATGTATCATATTTTGGTAGTGGACGACGAATCGCGGATTCGTTCTATCATCCGCAAATATGCAGAGTTTGACGGACACACCGTTACCGAGGCGGGTGACGGTATGGAGGCTGTTCTACTTTGCCGAAAAAATGAATATGACCTGATTATAATGGACATTATGATGCCCGAATTGGATGGCTTTTCGGCTTGCCGCGAGATTCGCAAAATTTCGCAAACACCCATTATTATGCTATCTGCACGAGGTGAGGAATATGACCGCATCAACGGCTTTGAGGTGGGAATTGATGACTATGTCATCAAGCCCTTCTCCCCCAAGGAGCTGATGTTGCGCATTGAGGCAATTATGAAGCGTGTCAAAACCGTTCCCACACAGGCGAGTGCACCAAGCAAGCCCAATGTTATTATCGAGCTTGATGGGGGTGGTTTGCGTGCCGATGTTACTGCGCGTCTCGTTTTCATCGATGGCGAGCGCGTGGATATGTCTCCTAAGGAGTATGATTTGTTCTTCTACTTGCTTGCCAACCGCAATATCGCACTTTCGCGCGAAAAGCTTTTGTGCGAGGTTTGGGGTTATGATTTCTTTGGCGATGCACGTACCTTAGACACACATATTAAACTGCTTCGCAAGAGTTTGGGGCGTTACAGCAACTATATCGTTACCCTGCGTGGAGTGGGATACCGATTTGAGGAAATATGAAAAAAAACAATCAAAAAACAACACAACGCAGTGTCAGTATCCGTTGGAAGCTGATTGTCTACTTTGCCGTATTCGTTGCCGTTGCTCTTTTGGTAATGTGGGTTTTTCAGGTCTATTTGCTCAATAACTTTTATGAATTGATCAAGCGACGTGCAATGACACACAGTGCATCCGAGCTTGCCGCCTACATTGAAGATGAGGCACTTGATGTACACGCATATGACTGTGCAATGGATGGTGTTATGTCGATTGCGATTTATCGAATGGATAGAGATGCGCCCGTGCAAGTGCTCAGTATAGATGCAACCGGGCAAACAACCGGCATCAAACTGCCAACACAACTGTTAACAAAATATTATCAAAAGGCTGCCGAAAACGAAGGCAGCTACACAGGTCATTTTACCTTTGGCGGGGTTGAGATTTCCGGTCGAGCGTTTCCGACTTTTCGCTTTCAACAGAACGATTCCCCCGGTGCCAGATTGTTGCATATGCGTCTTGCACAAGGGAATAGTGGCAGCATCTATCTTATTTTGCTCGATGCTGCGCCTCAACCGTTGGCAACTACCGTTGAGATTTTGCAAACGCAATTCCTTTGGATACTTTCCATTCTTTTGGTTTGCGCAGGTGTTATGGTCTTTTACCTTTACCGCCACATATCCTCGCCGCTTGTAAAAATGAATGAGGCAGCAAAGCAGTTGGCATACGGTAAATACGACGTTGAATTCTCGGGCGAGGGATATCGCGAAACGCGCGAGCTTGCCGATACGCTCAACTATGCGTCCTACGAGCTTTCACGTCTTGACCGTTTGCAAAAGGAGCTCATTGCCAACATTTCGCACGATCTCCGCACTCCTTTGACTATGATTAAAGGATATAGCGAGATTATGCGTGATATTCCGGGAGAAAATTCCGCCGAGAATATTCAGGTGGTCATTGACGAAACCACGCGACTTTCCGAGCTTGTAAATGACCTTTTAGACCTTTCCAAAATTCAATCCGGATCGCGCAAGGCGATGTTTGAAGAATTTGACCTGACAGCCGCCGTCGAAGAAGTAATGAACCGTTATGATGCTTTTACGGCGCATCAAGGTTATCATATCACATTTACTGCAGAGGAACGTGCCACGGTTTTTGCCGACCGCGGAATGATTCTGCAGGTGCTTTATAATCTCATCAATAATGCAATCAACTATACCGGTGACGACCTCTCTGTTACGGTTGAACAAACGGTACAAAATAATCGCGTACGCATCAGCGTCGCCGATACGGGACAGGGCATTGCGGAGGATGAAATCCCACAAATTTGGGATCGTTACTACAAGGTAGATAAGGTTCACCGCCGCGCTATGATCGGAACAGGTCTTGGTCTTTCCATCGTTAAGGGCGTGCTGGAGCTCCATAATGCCGCCTACGGTGTACAGAGTCAAGTGGGGGTAGGTTCTACTTTCTGGTTTGAACTTGACATTCTTGATTCCGCGCAGGAAACGCGCGAAACAATAGAACAATTGGAGGAATGACAGTGAACGATACTGTTCTTGCAATGTTGCGCTGTCCTGTGTGTGCCGCCTCAATGCAAGCGGACGAAGAGGGAAAGTCTTGCCGATGCACAGGTACGCGAATACACTCTTACGATTTTGCCCGTAGCGGATATCTCAATCTTACCCGTCCGGGGGATGGAGAAGGGGATTTGAAAGAGGCAGTCAATGCGCGCAAGCTTTTTTTGAATGCGGGATATTACGAGCCGCTTTCAAACGAACTGAACGCTATTTTGCAAAATTTAAAAGCCGAAACCGTGCTCGATGCGGGATGCGGTGAGGGCTATTATACCAATCGGATGGCAGGGAATTGTGCCGTCTTGGGCGTAGACCTTTCGCGCGCAGGCATCGATTCTGCCGCAAAACAGGCAAAACAGAATGTCACAGGTGCCGCATTTGCGGTGGGCAGTATTTTCTCGCTACCTGTGAGGGATGCCTCCTGTGATGTCGTTACCAATCTTTTTGCACCTTGTTGCGAGAGCGAATTTTTGCGCGTGCTCAAAAAGGGCGGATACCTCATTCTCGTTGGTGCGGGCGAGCGACATTTGATGGGGCTAAAGCAAGTGCTTTACGAGAATCCCTATCTCAATCCCGGCAGAGCCGATTTGCCAACAGAAATGAAGGAAGTGGACCGCCGTCGCTTGATCCATACCGTTACTGTCGAGGGTAGAGAGACCATCGGGGCACTGTTTTCAATGACGCCATATTATTGGCGCACGTCCGAGGCAGACCGTATAAAACTGCGGAATATTGACACCCTACAAACAGAACTTGACTTTGATATTTTTACTTACCAAAAAGGAGATTAACTTATGAAGATTTCGGTTTGTGTTCCTATGTATAATGAAAATCGCGTGATTGCAGAGAGTGCAAAAACGCTTTCCCAATATATGTCCGCCAATTTTGAGGATTATGAGATCGTTTTTTGCAGTGATGGCAGCACCGACGGTTGCGATAAGACCGTTGAAGCGCTCAACCTGCCCAACGTTCGCGTTATCGGCTACGAAAAGAACCAAGGCAAGGGATGCGCTGTCCGCACCGCTATTTTGGCGGCAACAGGAGATGTGAGAATGTTCACCGATGCCGACCTTGCTTATGGCACAGGCGTTATCAAGCAGGTAGCCGATGCTTTTGAAGCTAACCCCGATGCCGATATGGTTATCGGCTCGCGCAACCTTGATAAATCGGGATATGAGGGCTACACATTCCTGCGTAAAATTATGTCCAAAGTCTATATCAAGGTGCTCTGCATCGCAGGCGGCTTCAAGCTTTCCGATTCGCAATGCGGATGCAAGGCATTCCGTGCAGATGCGGCGGAAAAGATCTTCTCGCGCTGCGAGGTCAACGGCTTTGCCTTCGACTTCGAGGCCATTTTGTGGGCAGTAAAGATGAAGATGAAGATCAAAGAGATCCCCGTGCGTGTAATCAACCATGGAGAATCCAAGGTTCGGATCATCCGCGATACGCTCAAAATGCTGAAAGATCTCGTCAAAATGAAGAGAAGAATCCGTAAAACACCGGTATAATGTGATAGCAAAAACGACAGAGAAAATATCTCTGTCGTTTTTACATTATTATTCAAGCGAAGCGAGATGTTCTAACCGAAAGCCTCTCCTTGAGGAGAGGTGGTAAACGTCGCTATGCGACGGGTAACGGAGAGGGGGCATCACCGGAGAGTCAGAACTCAAATGTTTTAACAGCATCGGAGAGTCAGAACTCAAACCTGCGCGCTGATTCAGTAAAAATGGGAAAACACGGTAGCGCAGGTTTTAACAAATTTTCGCACGCGAAAATTTGTAGGAGTTTGACTCGTAGAGTTAGCAAAAAGAGCAGGCACTGCTTTGTAGTACCTGCTCTTTTTGGTGACCCATCGGAGAGTCGAACTCCGGACACCATGATTAAAAGTCATGTGCTCTGCCATCTGAGCTAATGGGTCATTTTTCGCTCACCCAAATATTATAGCACACTTTATTTTGTTTGTCAACACTTTTTTATAATATTTTACCGCATTTTGGGTGAAATATTATTTTTTTGTTTTTTCAATCCCGAAAAAGCTCTTTCCGTGCAAGAGATGCCATTCTGTCAACGTTCTCCGGCATCAGCCCGGGCATCGAGGCGATGTACTCGCCCTCACTCATATCAGCCTCTACAATAAGCGAGCGCAAATGCCAAACGAATAGCTTATCCCAAAATCCGAGGCCGTCATAGCGTAAGCTGCCGCCAAAAAAGGCAATCTCAAACGCCCCCTCTCGCAACTCGGCAGGGAAGAGCTTTTCTATATAATACATCTGCTCCTCGGCAAAGCCGCACAAAAGGAAAAGCCCCAGCTTTTTGGTTAGGAGCACATCCTTTTGCTCGTGCAAAAAGCGTTTGACAGGGGCAGGGAAGCGATGATGATGCACAGCCGCACCCACAATTATCATATCAAATTCGGCGGCGTTGGGCTGACTCTGTGCAAGATTTGCAAGTGTAACATCCAAACCGTTCAGTTGCTTTGCCAAACGTGCAACACAAGAAGCCGTACTGCCGTTTTTGGAAGCATAGGCAATTAAAATTCTCATAAAAATCTCCGTTTTTTGTACTATCATTATTATAGAATATTTGCGTGCCAATGTCAAGATAAATGCAAAATTGTTTACACTTGCAAAAATTTTTATATTTTTTTTACAAAAAGTATTGACAAAGTACTCAAATGATTGTATAATAGTGTTATAAGAGAAATAACGGCAATCAAGTGTTATTGAATAAGTGTCAAAAAAGTGCAAAGAAAAAATAATTTTTTTCTAAAAAGGTCTTGACTTTACAGTTAACTGTAATGTTATAATGGTGGAAAAAGGAGGTGGTGCAATGCTAAAAATAGGTGACTTTGCAAAAATTTGTAACGTCAGTGCAAGAACGTTGCGCTATTACGATGATGAGGGGGTTCTGAAAGCGGACTTTGTCGATGAGGCAAGCGGATATCGCTTTTACTCACTTAAAGCTGTAGAAAAATACAAAAAACTCGTATTTTACAAAGAACTTGGTTTTTCTTTGCAGGAAATCAAAAAATTGTTAGCTGCCACTGAGGAAGAAGAAAAGGAAATGCTCAAAAAGAAAAAGGGAACTCTTCTTTCCTCTGTTGAACAAATCCGCGGTCAAGTGCAAACCATCAATGGAATGGTTGTAGGAGAGGAAGATCAAAAAGCGCTCTCCGGGATTCTCAATCTGCCGTTTACCAATGACCCCGAGGTTGTGGGAAAGTGGAAGCAGTGCGGTATGCTGCGTGATGAAAAGGATTTCACCTCGGCAGTAATGCTCCCACCGGAAGAAGGAATATTTGAAGAGATCATCTTTATGCCCGGCGGGGCGCCCGTATGGTCGTATTTTTGGACAAAGGGGATCCTTTATACCTCGTCCGGCAAGCACAGCTCTACCGTTGCAAATCCATACCGTACCGTCCGCCAAGATGGCGAGCATTATATGATCATCTATTTTTGCGCGCATAACAATAAAACGGTTCCCGTCCTGTACCGTCAGGTAGATACCATCGTTTACAGCGAGGATCAGATACGCCCGTATATTGATAAGGTCGATTATCCTTTTGTAGAGGATCCTGCGGTAAGCGGAACGTGGAGCGTTGTGGATTTTGTTCGTCGCGCAGAGGATTTTGATCCTGCCAGACAGCATACTCCTAAAAAATTGCTTGCCATCACCGATTTGCAGTTTTTGCCGCGTGGAATCTGTCTCAAATACGCCCGTTCCGAGGCAAACGCACCAAAAGCCAGATGGGGCATCAACTATACCAAGGGACTCGTTATCAATAGAACCCAAATGACAGCAGAGGAATACATCATCAAAAACTTTGATGGAAAGGAGTATCTCCTCGTGCAACACAAGTCGGGCGACTATGCCTTTGGCGGTTATGAACCGTATTGGTACGTTTTTGAAAGAAAGGACGACTCTGTATGAAAAGGAAAAAGCTTTCCAATAAAACAAAAGGAAAAATTATAATAATATCCACAATTAGTTTGATAATTGCTTTGGTGGCAGTGGTTATTTTTTCTCGCTACGTTTCTATTATGTATGGGGGGTGGGATAACTACATAGACGGTTGGAAAAAATATATTCGTATCCGTATTGAAGCAGGAGCTCACTTACCTTTTCTTGCCGTTGCGGCTGTCATGGGCGGATTTGTGTTATTGGTTATCTTTGTTAATCAAATTCTGCCTATGCTCTGCTTTTTCATTAGCAAGCCGTTGGCATATTTATCAATATGGTTCACTTGCCTTAGAAAAAAGTATTCCTTCCGATTGCATCGTGTACCGCTTGCATCCCTAGGGGGCATAAGTGAAAAGTCGGATATTGAAATTCAAACAAAAAATAAAACACTACACATTCACTTTATCGATATCCCATTCCCGTTTTTGAGAATATTTTTGTTGGTCAACGACCGTGAGTATCGTATGCATAGATCGGATTCCGGAAAGCTGCGCGGCTTTGGCGGCTTTATTCGTCCCAATAATCGCGAAATGAATCCCCAAAAATATACGATATACAGCATTCCCGAGTTTCCCAAAAGTGAAACAGAATGCCACTATCTTGTCATCTCTCCGTCTTACGCAAATGCATTCTTTATTGGCGACAGAGTGATGCAAAGCGTAATAGGAGAATGTACCTCGGGAAATGTGACCGTCTGCAAACTCAAAGTTCTAAAGAGAAGCCTCAAGCATGAGCTTCACGCTCATCTCAAATAAACCAAGGGAGAATGATTTATGAAAAACGCAATTATAAAAGCTGCAAAACTTTTTGCTGTTAACATAGCCATTTTAATTGGTAGTATAATCATTTTATATCTATTTTCCATTGCGATAGTGGTAACAATTTTCAATGCTATCTTCGGTGACACAGATACCGGAATCTATGCTGTTAATGCTTTTATACGTATTTGCCTTCCCATTATCAGCACTCTAATAATTTGTATTCCGCACGCAAAGAATACTATTGCTCGCAAAGAGTTTTTGAATGGTCTTGGAGCAGAAAAGTATAATCGCAAAGAAGATCTTAAAAAGGTGATAAGAACAAAAGAGTTTTGTATCGAATGTGCCGTGTTTGTTGTTGTAAATATGATTATGTTTTTCATTAAAAATCCACCTGCATGGATCTTTATATTGGGGCAGTTCATTCTTCCTTTTACTTTATGGCAAGATGTGGGATCTTTTTTAATGCGAAATCCACCGCAATGGATCTTCCTTGTAGCAATTCCCATTTTCCCCTTTATCAACCTGTGGCATCATACGGCAGTCCGCAAAGCATGGGCGGGTGAGAGAATAAGACTCGGTCAAGATTAAAAATGAAGAAAATTGTTATTTCACAAAAATTAAAGGACTATCGCTGCAAAAATAAAGTAACGCAAAAGCAGCTTGGCGATCTGCTTGGAATAACCCCTCAGTCCATTTCCAAATGGGAACGAGGGGAATGTTACCCCGATATTGCTCTCTTGCCAACGCTTGCCGATGCCATCGACTGTGCGGTGGACGAGTTTTTTGCTTAAAAATGATAAATAACACAAAAATAGACTCGCCGAGAACGACAAACAGTCGCTCTCGGCGGTTTTTGATCTTCAAATGGAGATATTTATAAGCGAGTACAACCAAACAATCCTACTGTCTGTCATCCTGAGAGAGTCGAACTTTCACTGAGCGAAGAGCGAGGTGAAAGCGCGAGCCGTATGGCGAAGCGGGATCTCGTAACGAATCTTGGTGACACGTTGATAGGATGTAGCATTTGCTGTGGTAAGACACCCAAACTCGTTTGGAGATCCCTTCGTCGCTTACGCTCCTCGGTTTTTCCTCGCTATTCGCTCAAAAAAACTTCACAAGCTCAGGATGACAGGCTGGATGCTTGTTTTGGTTTGAACCTTTTAGGCAGAAGTTTGATAGCATTTGCTTTTGTACTCTTGATTTCTACCTTGACTTTTCCCAAAAGTGTGGTATAATAAAGAAAACCAAAGAGAAAGGAGAGCCGCAATGTCCCATCCGTTTTTGCATTTTGCTACCATCACGCGCCATCGCCATCGCGTTATTGCGCATTGCTTCCGCGCGGGCATTGGCTGGCAAGGACTTTTTCACGATCTCTCCAAATATTCTCCTACCGAGTTTATCCCCGGCGCGCGCTATTATCAGGGCACAAGGAGCCCCAATGAGCGCGAGCGCGAGCTATTTGGTTGCTCCTATGCGTGGATGCACCACAAGGGACGCAACCGCCACCATTTTGAATATTGGAACGACATCAATCCCGCCACAAAGATGTACGAACCCGTCAAAATGCCTCTGCGATACGTCAAGGAGATGTTCTGCGACCGCGTAGCGGCAAGCAAGATTTACCAAGGCAAAAACTACACCGATGCCCATCCTCTGACCTATTTTCAGCGTGGTAACGCGCGAAAGAAAATGCACCCCGCCACCGCCGACCTCTTGGAAGAATGGCTCACTCTCCTTGCCCAAAATGGAGAAAAAGAGGCTTTCAAGCACATCAAAAGCATCAAAAACAATACCGAATATGGTGAATAAAATATTAGGGGCTGTCTCACTTAGCGCGGAACAAAAGCCACGCGAATAAGACAACCCGAATTCCAATAAACTTTTAGCAATTTGTTATAAATGTTGAAATCCGCCGAGAAAAACTCGACGGGTTTCTTCGTTTTTATGTGGCTTTTTAGTCGCGCTCGACCTCTCCCCTGTACCTTTGTACGGCGACGATAGGCCGATCACGCCTTCCGTATCAAATTGAGACAGCCCCTTTTACAATATTTTAAAAATTACGTCTCTTTTTCAATCCTATCCTTGCATCGCGTGCAAATGACAACGATTGAGCCTTTTCCCTTGGGCACACGCAGGACGGCTTTGCATTTTTTGCACTTAAAATAAACGTGCGTTTTGCGATCTCGCCACTTGTTGCGCGAAAGTTTAAAGAAATTGACAATCGGCTTTTGAATTTTTAGATAACGTTCCAGCTCGCGCCTGCGCTTGTCAAATCTGCGCGAAAACGTGCGATAAAGAGACCATATCATCGCGCCGAGTGCCAAAAAATATACCCACCAAAGGCGCGGTATCCAGGAGATAACCATCAAAATCAGTGCCAAGATGAGCAAGAATTTTGTGAGTGCATCACTGCCGTAGCGCCCGTACATAAAGGATGCCATCTTATATCCTAATTTCTCAAACCATTTTTTCACAATCCTATCTCACTCCTTCTCTCAAAATCCGAGTCATCAATAATCTGATGGCGCAAACGGTCCATCCTTGCATCCAATTCTGCGCTAATGACGGCGCAGCGTTGCAGTTCTGCGCGAATTTGTTTCGTATCTGCTACATCTTTTTTGTAGCGCAACTGATGCTCAAGGCTTGCCCAACAGTCCATTGCAATGGTGCGCAGCTGAATTTCCACGCGCATATTCCGTTTGCCGGCTTGCAAATAGATGGGAATTTGCACAATCAGGTGCAAGCTGCGGTATCCGTTTGGCTTGGGATGCGCAATATAGTCCTTTTGCTCAATGAGCGTGATGTCGTCTTGCCCCAAAAGACAGTCCGCCAACAGGTAAATGTCGTCCAAAAAGGAACAGATCACGCGCACACCTGCAATGTCGTTGAGGTTTTTTTCAATCGTTTGCAGGGTCATCGGGAGATTTTTTGAAGCAAGCTTTTCTTCAATGCTAACGGGCGACTTGAGGCGCGAATGAATACTGTTGATGGGGTTGCGGTCAAAGCGCAGCGAAAACTCCTCGTTGAGCACGTTGAGCTTGGTTTCCACCTCCATCATCGCACACTTGTAGTAGGACATCAGCGTGATAAAGCCGTGTGACTTTTGACGAATCTGCTCAAGGCTTTGTGCAGGAATCATCTCTGTTAATTCGGTTGTGTCGGTAACGGTAGTATTTCTGTTTTTTAGCTTCATTTTCATCCCTCCAAACATAGTATACCACCCAAATATTAAGTTGACACGAACTTTGTGTGATGATAGCTTGAAAAAAAGACGAAAAAAGGGAAGCGAACGTGTCGTCCGCTTCCCAAACGGTGAATACAGAATCTGCAACCAAGCTTATTCCACTTCCTTTGGGAGATATACCGTGTATTTCCAAGTTTCGCATTCATAGGTGGGCTTACCTACGAATTGTCCAAGCTTGGAAAGATAGATCTCCAAGGTGCCGTTTTCCTTGTTTTCTAAAATACAAAAATTTGATAGCTGTACCTTGTCACTCTCTCCCGTGCGGTGTGTGTCAATGAGAACAGTGCTGTTGCGAATTGCCAAACCGGTTTCTTGATCGATTTCAATCATGTAGAGGGGGAATCGAGGGAAAGCGCCGTTGATTTCTTCCTTTGAGCAAGCATTGCCTATCCAATAAAGCTTGCCGTTGACCTCGCTTTTTACCACTTGACAAATGGATGCGGGCGAATACACGATCTCTCCATCCTCATAGCACCAAGGTTTGGGCTCGGAGAAGGTCTTGCCGCCATCCTCTGAGATAACGTAATATTTGCAAGCGGGAGCGTTGGGGTCAAGACGGTATGTCCAACCGGAAACTTTATCTGTTGAGGTGCGGAAGATGCAAAGAATTCTTCCGTCGGGTAATTCGGCAAACATCGGCTCCGAAAGTCCGCGTGTGGAGAGTGTATCATGCATAATGACCGGCTTGGAATAGGTGATGTCATATTGCTGTGTTTCCGCATTCCAAACACCGCGCGCCACCAAAAGTGCCCAAGCGTGTCCAAGTCCACCCGTGGTGGGGAAGACCTCTTGCAAATCAAGCCCCGCTATTTCGCAGGCCACGTTTACGGGAATGCAAAGATTGAACAAAATGTCTCCGTTTGCAAGAACGATCAAATCAGAGCCGCGCGAAATATTGGTGGTCAAATAATCGGTTGTGCGGTAGGTTGCGCGATCGTAATCGGCACCCTCCTCGTATTTTACAAGAACGCGCTCGTGAGCAGTGCTGTCGGCATCTTCAATCATCAAAAAGCTATGCATGGGGCGCGTGTAGCCTGCCCAATAAAGGGCTTCGGTTGCCGCATAGCCATCAATATAGATGAATTGGCATTGCAGACTTACAAAATGACCCACAACGGGATTGTAAATGTGCTGTGCATTTTGATAACCAAGGTTTTCATCGATTTCATCATTGCCAACCGGCTCGCGAGCGGGCAGGGGTTCACGAACCCATTCTGTCCAAGTTTTGCCGTTGTCGTAGCTAAAGCGATATTCACGGTAATCGGCGGTATCGTCCTGTGACTGAAATTCTTTTATTTCTTTTCGAATGATGCCTTCGGCATCCAAATAATACTGCAAACGCTTTTCGGCAACGCCCGTGCCGGATGCGGGAACGATTATTTCTTTTTCCACAAGCATTGTAACCTCCGACTCTACAATTTCATAATCGGCAACCGCAAACAAACGAAGCTCCTTGCCGCCCGTGGTGAGGGAAGAATTGACAGCACCAAGCTTTGCTTTGAACACAACGGTATCATCGAGGTGAATGGAGCCTTGTGCGTTACCGCTCAAATAATTGCCGGCTACCGAAACGTAAAGCCCCTCTGCAATTCTTGCTCTTGCAAAGCCGTCGGGGTTTACTTGATTGTCAAGGGTAAGCTTTACGTAGTAGTATTCGCTACTGTATTTGCCTTTTTCATAAGACATGCCGATTTCAATTGCTTCTTCTACGGGAATCAAAAGACTTTTGCCACAAGTTGCACATACATATTTGTCGCCTATTATGTGCTCGTGTTCTGTTGTGATTTCAAAAGCGGCAACCTCAAACAAACGAAGCTCTTTGCCGCCCGTGGTGAGGGAAGAATTGACAGCACCAAGCTTTGCTTTAAAGACAACAGTGTTACCTTGTTGAATGGATCCATACGTGTTACCGCTCAAATAACCGCCGGCTACCGAAACGTAAAGCCCCTCTGCAATTTTTGCTCTTGCAAATCCATCGGGGTTTACTTGATTGTCAAGTGTGAGCTCTACGTAGTAATATTCGCTACTGTATTTGCCTTTTTCATAGGACATGCCGATTTCAATTGCTTCTTCAACGGGAGTCAAAAGACTCTCGCCGCAAATGGAACATGCATATCCATCCCCTTTAATGTGTTCGTGCTCCTCGGGAGTGGTCTCTTCGAGAGTTGTTACTTCGGGAGTAGTTTCCTCGGGAGTAGTCTCTTCGGGAGTAGTTTCCTCAGGAGTGGTTACTTCAGGAGTGGTCTCTTCGGGAGTTGTTACTTCGGGAGTAGTTTCCTCGGGAGTAGTCTCTTCGGGAGTAGTTTCCTCAGGAGTGGTTACTTCAGGGGTGGTCTCCTCGGGAGTGGTTTCCTCAGGAGTGGTTACTTCAGGAGTGGTTTCCTCAGGAGTAGTTTCCTCGGGAGTTGTTACTTCAGGAGTGGTTTCCTCAGGAGTGGTCTCCTCGGGAGTGGTTACTTCGGAAGTAATTGTTTCGGAATTTGGATTTACTATTTCATTTTGATTACAAGATGTAAAAAACAGTATATTTCCCAATAGAATTGAGCATATCAGTAGGGAACAAAGTATTTTTTTCATAGTGCACCTCGCATTTTGATGATTGTGAGTTTATTATATCACACCGCGACTAAAAAGTCAACAAAATATGCGTTTTACATAAATTATTGAGAAAAAAACAAGGGAGAAAGTTCCACAAAGGAAGCTTTCTCCACAAAAAATCAAGTTTCTTTTTCAATTCTATCTTTACATCTTGTGCAAATGACTACAATAGAGCCCTTTCCCTTGGGTACGCGCAGGACGGCTTTGCACTTTTGCACTTAAAATATACGTGTGTTTTGCGGTCACGCCATTTGTTGCGTGAAAGCTTAAAGAAGTCAACAATCGGCTTTTTGATGCGGTAATAGCGATCGAGTTCACGTCTGCGTTTGTCAAGTTTGCGTGAAAAAGAGCGCATAAGCGACCAAATCATCAGAGCCAATGCCAAAAAATATACGATACCGAGATGCGGCAACCATGAGATGACCATCAAAACAAGTGACGAAATCATCAAAAATTTCGATAGATCATCAGTTCCGTAACGTCCGTACATAAATGCCGACATTTTATATGCAAATCTTTGTAAAAAATTACGCATAATAGGAGTCACTCCTTTCATCAAATGCATTCTTACCACTTTTTCACTATTATAACACACAAATAGCAAGCAATGGAGAATTTTGTGTGAACAATAGCTGAAAAAAATAGGGAAGCGAACTTTTGTTCGCTTCCCAAATTGTTTATTTGATTAGTTTCTGAGCTCCAGACCCATTTTGAACTTGAGATCATTCAAAATCTTCTTGGAGACCTTATCGGCTTCTTCAACGGTGAGGGTGCGGTCGGAGGCGCGAAGGGTTACGCGCAGAGATACCGACTTTTTCCCTTCACCTACCTGAGGTCCGCGGTAGATATCAAACAGAGCAACGCTTTCAACAAGCTTGCCGCCGGCTTTTGCCATAACGCCTTCAATTGCGCCAACTTCCATATCCTCGTCGCAAACAAAGGAGAAGTCACGGGTGGTTGCAGGGTACTTGGGCAGAGGCTTGTAGGACTTTTTGGTGTTTGCATTGGCAAAGATCTCGTCAAATGCAAGCTCTGCCGTGTAAACGGGAACGTTCATACCGTAGTTTTCAGCCATCAAGGGATGTGCCTGACCGAAAACGCCAAGGCAAACGCCATCCTCGGTGGTGATGGTTGCACATCTGCCGGGGTGGTAAGAAGGATTGGTCGAGCAAGAGGTGTAGGTTACACCCTTAATGCCTGCCAATTTCAGAATATTTTCGCATACACCTTTGATTGCGTAGAAATCAATGTTGCCGTAAGCACCAATGGTGAGAACTCTCTTTTCGTCGGGCAGCTCGTTTGCCGCCTCGTGAGGCAAATAGATGGATGCGATCTCAAACAGGCGAACATTTTCATTGTTAAAGTTGTAGTTGCGAGCAACCGTCTCCATCATGGAGGGGAGAGCAGTGGTACGCATTACGCTGGTGTCCTCGCCAAGAGGATTGGAAAT
>SVQS01000065.1 GCA_015065205.1 Oscillospiraceae bacterium | reverse complement strand
CGTCCGAAGCTCCCACACGCGTGAAGACCTTGTCCACAACGCCAATGCTTGCCTCGGCGGCAGGAACGAAAGAGCCGATTTGCGCCATGACCGTAATGAGGGCAACCTGGCGCATATAGGTCGATTTACCCGCCATATTGGGGCCCGTAATGAGCATCAGACGGTTTTTGTCGGTATCAAGGTGGGCATCGTTGGGCACAAAATAGGTGTCCTTAACGAATTGCTCGACAACGGGATGGCGACCGTCCTTAATGATGATCTCGTCGCCTTGTGTAATTTCGGGGCGCACGTATTTGTTCTTTGTAGCCACAACCGCGAGAGAACGGTAAGCATCCAGCTCGGCGAGGAGTGCCGCCGTTTTTTGAATACGGACACTCTGCTCTGCAACAAAGGTAC
This sequence comes from Oscillospiraceae bacterium, assembly GCA_015065205.1. Classification (GTDB taxonomy): domain Bacteria; phylum Bacillota; class Clostridia; order Oscillospirales; family CAG-272; genus UMGS1865. The sequence continues at coordinate 8,999 of SVQS01000065.1, read as the reverse complement.
GTACTTGTTGGAAGAGTTCATATTCCAGAGCTACGGCGCGGTCCTTGGCACCGAGAATGGTAGATTCCATCTCTTTGAGCTCGGGGGTGATGTAACGCTCACCGTTTGTAAGCGTTTGCTTGCGAATATAGTGCTCGGGCACCTGATCTATGAAGGACTTGGAAACCTCAATATAGTAGCCGAATACTCTGTTGTAGCCAACGCGAAGCGTACGGATGCCTGTTTTTTCGCGCTCTTCCTCGGCAATTTTTTCAAGCCAGGAGTCGCCGTCATTCATAATCTCGCGCAAAGAGTCAAGCTCCTCGCTGTAGCCCTTGGCAATCATTTTACCCTCACGTACCGTGAAGGGGGGATCTTCAACAATGGCGGCGCCAATGCGTTCGCATACGTCGTCGAGTATATCGAGCTCACGACAGATGTGAGAAAGTCCCTCGCTCTTGGCATCGGAAAGCAATCTCTTGATTGCAGGCAGAACCATTGCCGTATTGCATACGGCACGCAGGTCCTTTGCGTTTGCATTGCCGTAAACGATGCGGGTAACAAGGCGCTCCAGATCGAGCACGTGAGAGAGCTCCTCGCCAAGCTCGGCACGCAGCATAAAGCTGTTGCAAAGCTCTTCAACGGCGCTCAAACGTTTCTCGATAGCGGCAACATTCAAAAGGGGCTTTTCTACCCATTTGCGCAGCATGCGCTTACCCGCCGCAGTTTCGGTCTTATCCAAGACCCACAAAAGCGAGCCCTTTTTATCCTTGTTGCGCATCGAATCGGTGAGCTCCAGATTTCGGCGGGTGTTGATATCCATTTCGAGATACTGACCGTCACTGTAAACATTCAGGTCGCGGATGTAGGAGATGTCGCCCTTTTCGGCTTCCTCAACGTAATCAAGGAGTGCACCGATGGCAGAGATCATTGCGCGATCGTCGAGATATTCATCCTTGACCTGCTCTCCAAATTGTGCCGTGACGCGCTCACGCGCAGATGCGTAATCGAAACGCGCATATTGATTATCGGTCAGGGAAATATCTTGTCGGTTGGCGAGGAATTCGCCAACCTCTCCCATATTGGAACGGCCAACGTTGACAATCACCTCGCGAGGAGAATAGGTGCCGATCTCTGCGCGCAGACGCGCGTCGGCGTTCTCGCCCGAAAAGCCGGTGGCGTGCACCTCACCTGTGGAAGCATCAGCAAAGCAAACACCAAAGGAGAACTCGCTTATGCAGATGGCACAAAGGTAGTTATTGTTCTGCTCGGAGAGCAAACTCGATTCCAAAAGTGTGCCGGGGGTGATCATACGGATGACCTCGCGGCGCACGAGTCCTTTTGCAAGGGCGGGATCCTCTATCTGCTCGCAGATGGCGACCTTGTAATTCTTTTCGATCAGTTTGCCAACGTACCCCTCATAGGAGTGGAACGGAACACCGCACATCGGTGCGCGTTCAGCCTCACCGCAATCTCTGCCCGTGAGTGTCAGCTCCAGCTCACGCGAGGCAAGAATGGCGTCGTCAAAGAACATCTCGTAGAAGTCTCCGAGACGGTAAAAAACGATATAATCCTTGTACTGATTTTTGATTTCCCAATATTGCTCCATCATCGGAGTCATGGCAGTATCTCCTTATCGATAAAAATGAGAATTTAAGAAGTTAGTGGCATCCGCCGCAGGTGCTGCAGTTATGAGTGCAGCCCGAGGGCTCCTCGCCTGTAATTTGCGTCATAATGGTTTGGTTCACGCTGTTCATCAGCTCGTTAACAACGGCTTGCGCGCGATTGAGCTCCTCGAAAGAGGGGTTCTTAACGATCAGCTCATAGAGCTCGTCGATGCGGCGTTGGATGCTCTGAATGAGATCCATATCGCGATCTTCTTGCGTAACAGCCTTTTGCATAGCTCTTTGTTGAACGTCGTATTCAACAAGATAGGTTTGCAGTTCTTTGTTTTGTTCGTATGCGTTTTTCGCATTTTCAAGAGCGACCAAGCGCTCATCTTCTTTCAGCTTTTGGCCAAGAGCCGCTGCAAGTTCAAAAATTTCCATTTTTATGTCCTCTTTTCTTTTGTTTACTGTTTTTTACCCCAGAGCGCAAATGCATCTGCGCGCTCTACGGTGACGTTGACGAATGTTCCAACGTCCTTTTCGTCGCCCTCAAAAAAGGCGATCTTATTCCCCTCGGTTCTGCCGGAATACAGGGTGTCGTTTCCTTTGCTGACACCGTCGCAAAGAACGCGAAGTGTCTTTCCCACAAGCGCATCGTTTCGCTCTTGCCCGATCTCCTTTTGCAGAGCAAGAAGGCGGTCAAAGCGTACGGCGGTCACCTCGCGCGGAACCTGCTCCATCTCGGCAGCGGGAGTGCCCTTTCTGGGCGAATAAATGAAAGAGTACAGCATATCGAAGCGTACGCGAGAGAGCATCTGCATCGTTCCCTCAAAATCCTCCTCCGTCTCACCGGGAAAGCCGACGATGATATCCGACGTGATGGTAACATCGGGCATTTTCTCTTTCATATAGTCGACAATACCGAGATATTTTTGGGTATCATAACGGCGGTTCATCAAGGAAAGGATGCGGTCACTGCCCGATTGCATAGGCAGATGGAATTGGTGCGCAATATGCTTTGAAGAAGCCATTACGTCAATGAGCTTTCTGCTTGCATCCTTGGGGTGGCTTGTCATAAAGCGCAGAACGAAGTCCCCCTCGATAGCATCGAGCTCGGAAAGCAGGTCTGCAAAATCATAACCCTCGGCGCGATCCTTTGCGTAGGAGTTGACGTTTTGACCGAGCAAGGTAATATCTTTGTATCCCTTCTCCACAAGGTCACGCACTTCTGCAATGATCTTGTCCTTTTCGCGACTGCGTTCGCGGCCACGCACATAAGGAACAATGCAGTAGGAACAGAAATTGTTGCACCCATACATCACAGAAACCCACGCGCGATAACTGCTCTCGCGACGGATGGGAAGATCCTCGACCACCGTGTATTCGGCTTCTTCGGGACAGTAGATGCGCTTGCCTGTTTTGCGCTTTTGCACGAGCAGCTGCGGCAGGCGATGCAAGGACGACGGTCCCATTACAAAATCTACGTAAGGATAGCGGAATTTGATATCGTTTTGGCGGTGCTCCTGCGCCATCATACAACCGCAAACGGCAATAACGAGCGCGGGATTTTTCTCCTTGAGGTGCTTGTACTGCCCTACAATAGAGAGTGTTCTTTTTTCGGCGTGCTCACGAATAGCGCAGGTATTGACCACGATAAAATCAGCCTCTGCGGGATCCTCTACAATGGCATATCCCATCTCCTCGCACATTCCCGCAAACTTTTCGCTGTCTGCCTCGTTTTGCTGACAGCCAAAGGTCTGCACAAATGCACCCGGGCGCCTTCCGCTCGCTTCAAAAATGCGGTCATTTTCGGCACGTATCGCCCCAATATATCGTTGTTGCTCTGCCGCACCAAGCGGCGGCAAGGGAGTGTTTTTCTTCATTGGCAATTCCTTTGAGTATAAATTGAGCATAATAACTCTATTATATTATACTGTTTATAAAGGAATTGTCAAGATATTTTTCGTAAATTTTCGACTTTGCTTCAATTTTGCCACTCTATCCTCTGCGCGGTTTGCAAAGGAAAGCGGCAGAGTTCTCTTGCCTCAAGATCACATTTGGAAAGATCAACGGCAGAAATGGTGCGATTTTCGTAGGTCGTATAGTAATAAATGCCACGCTCGAGATTGATGCAGGACGTATATGCGGTAATCTCGTATTTTCCGTCGTTGAGAAGCACACAGCCGCGCACGTGCTCCACAGAGCCCAAAATGTGAAAAAACTGCGATATGCTCGACAATTCATCGCTCTTCGATACCGCATTTTCTCGTACAAACGCCGCCCGAACAAAGCGTGATGCCGACGAAAAATCCCCGGGCAATCCCATCGCACCCATTCCCCGACTGTAAGGGGTGAGAAAATCCTTACCAAACTGCGCCTTTGGCGGATTTTTAGAAAGTGTCATATAGTCGCAAAGATGCAACAGGTGATAAGAAAACGGCGGATTGTTGGTTAGAACCCCCACGGGATTTTCATATATTTTGATCCCCTCTTCTACGCTTTCCACAACGATAGACTCTTCCCTATCCGCAATCATCCAATGCAAGGGGGATAGCGGCAACTCGGGACTGAATGGCGTATTACAAAGGTGGATGCGTGAGAGACGCTTGCGCGCCTCGTCAACGTTTTTGCACTGTGAGAGCAGCCACGGAATAAGCTCGAAAGGAGAGATGTTTTCTTTCCCCTCTTGCAGAGGAAAGTAGCAGGCGTTGATGGGGAAATTAAGCCCTGCCATACCCAAGCCGCACTCGTTTGCGGCATCATAATAGAGCGGATAGCCGTCCTTAACCGTTCCCATCCCGATGATAGCATAGTGACTCTCCAAATCCTTTTTGTGTCGAAAAGAAAGCTTATGGTTGCGCGGTGTAACAATGACCTCTTCGCCATAGGAACATTCAATATCCAGCGTACGCCCAAAGTAGGCGCCCTTTGTTTTGTAAGTGATAGCGGTGCACATTCTTTCAAATTCTCCTTTTTCTTTTTACTGTTTCCGTTTTGCAGGAGAAATATGAAAGAGACAGAAAAAACGCGACAGAAAGGAACAGAATTCTCTCTATCGCGTTATATTTTCTTTTTTAACCAATTTGATTGACAAACTTTTGAAACTCACTCAAGAGATATTCAAAATCGCTTGGCGCATAGTAATAATGCCCCGAATTTTCGAGTTCGATAACCGAGATCGCCTCGTTTTGCTTCAAAATCTTCGCGGAAGCGGTCGAAACAAGCTCATCGCGGGCAGATTGATAAGCCATGGCAGGCGTGTGCAGCTCGACCAAACGCTTGCGCGTCCTTTTCGCCTTGGCAAACAACTCCAAATATCTCGGCAGCCATCCAAAATAATGGAACGGATTTTTGTCCTGTGCTATACCGTAGCAACGTTTTGCTGCAAGTGCAACCTCGTCGTCGGGCTTGATCTTGTCGAAATACACCTTGCACAAATTGCCAACCATACGCGGCTTTGGCGCGATTTTGAGCGGTACAGCAAGAAGAAACAAGCCTTTGACCTTTTCATTTTCGATAGCCCTGTCGATGGCAAAAAGCGTTCCCATGGAATGGGCAACAATGTAGACCGCGGTATGTGAAAGTGTCAATTCATCAACCGTATCACGTACTTGATTTTCCCACTTTTGCATGGACGTGTGCGAAAAATCCTGCACAGTTCCACCGTGACCGTCGAGCAAAACATTGTAAACAGAAACATCATCGGGAACCAGTGAAAGAAAGTCGGCAAAATGATTGGGCGTGCCAACAATGCCGTGGACAAACAAAATAGCCGCCGTGGCATCGGGATTGATTCGTTTGTATTCTCTGTGCTTCATTGTGTCACCGCCTTTCTGTGTATTCAAGCAAAATACTTCTTTTAGTTCTCTGATGATTCCGACGGAAAGACAATTTCACCTTCCGTTTTTTCAAAATCCTTGATAGCTTGACGGATAAGATAGAGAATTTCTCCGTTTGCCGACCGACCGTAATATTTGGAAATATAGTGTAATTTATAGTGGAGTTCGGGTGGAATTTCAATTCCAAGGTGCTTGTTTTGCTTATTTCTCATAAAAACCTCCTAAAAATCTTGATTTAAGTACATTTTAAGATTATTTTATGGTATAATGTGTTAAGTATACTTATTTTAAGTAGACTAAATTTGCGGAGGTGCATTATGAAAATAGCAATCATAGGCTCAAGAGACATTGTCGTTAAAAATATGGAAGAATATATTTCACCGTGCGATGAGATCATTTCAGGCGGTGCAAAAGGTGTGGATACTTGCGCTGCAGAATACGCTCGAAAGAAAGGAATTATTTTGACAGAAATTTTGCCACAATACGAATTGTATGGTCGTGCAGCTCCCATTATTCGTAACAAAGAGATTGTCGACCGCGCAGATGAAATTATTGCATTTTGGAACGGCAGATCTCGTGGAACTTTGTGGGTAATAAAATATGCCCAAAGCCAAAAAAAGTCTTGCAAAATTATTCTTTTGTCGAAAGGAAATCAATAATACGGCAAAAAGAAAGTGTAAAGAAAAGAAATAAAAAATATTTTTCAAAAAAGACTTGACAAATGTAATCTCCTGTGATATAATATTCCCGTTGCGAAAGCGAATACGGTTCGCAAACGAACAATTCGCTGGTGTGGCTCAATGGCAGAGCAGCTGATTTGTAATCAGCAGGTTGTTGGTTCGACTCCGATCACCAGCTCCAAAGGGTCACAATCGTGACCCACAATATGGGGGATTTCCCGAGCGGCCAAAGGGGGCAGACTGTAAATCTGTTGTGCATTCACTTCGGTGGTCCGAATCCACCATCCCCCACCAGAAAAAAGCACTGCGAAAGCAGTGCTTTTTTCAATGATGTTTGCCTTCGGCAAATGATGTTGGGCAACGCCCAATGATGACGGCTTCGCCTAATGATGCGTGGCTCCGCCACATTTTATGGCAAACATCGCTTCATTGCGGCGCGAAGTGACGCAACATCATTTTGAGCGTAGCGAAAAACATCATATCGCTGCAAGGCGATGCACCATTTAATAAACGATGCAACATTGACCAAAACACAGTATCACTTAGCCGCCAAAAGCTGCTCCGAATATTTTTTTCCGTTTGAGTTTTTTGTATAGACCACGTGAAAAGCGTGCGGCTCTGTAATGCCGTCAACGGTAAAGGTTCCAATATCCTCTTCCCCTGCGACAACCGATTGATACAAAAAGCTGATGCCGATTCCGCCGGCGACCAATGCTTTGACGGAAACAAAGCTGCTAATAGAAACTTCTCTGTTAAAATCGCTCAATTCATATCCTGCAGCCCCCAACCGTTCTTCAAAAATACGACGTGTGCCGGAGCCCTCTTCACGTACAATAATGGTTTCGTTTAAAAGTTCTGTTACGCTTACATTTCTGCCACACAAGGGACTGTCCTTTGCACAAATGCCCACAAACGGCTCCATGCGGAACAAATAGGAATCGTATTTGGTCTTGCTGAAGGTTCCCTCAATAACGGCAAAATCCAATTGGTTTTCGTCCAACATTTGCAAAAGATGCTTGGTGTTATCTACAACCAAAGAAAGCTCGTGAACGGGAGTTTTTAAATACCCTTTAATAGAATCGATCAAAACGTAGTCTCCAATGGTTTTGGTGGCACCAATGCGTAAGCGCAAGCGTTCCTTGTCTGCAATCGCCAATTGCAGTTCTTCAAATTGACTTTGCATCATAATGGCGTACCGTTCCAACAGCAAGCATTTTTCGGTTTTGTGCAAGGTGTGCCCATCATAATGAAAGAGTTTGGTTTGCAGCGATTGCTCCAAGGATTGAATTTGCTTGGTGACCGCAGGTTGCGAAAGATGTAATCGCTCTGCCGCAACGCGATAATTCATTGTTTGACAAAGGGTTAAAAACGTGCGCAATTTTGCATCCATAAACGCCTCCAATAAATAACTGGAATTGACTCATTCCATTTAATAACTTCATTTTATCACATTTGTGTGGTAAAATAAAGAGGAAATTGAAAACTTTTTCAAAAAAGGAGTTAAAAATGGAATCTAAAACAAAGAAAAACGGCTTATTCGCCCTCGGTCTTGCCATTTGCGCGGCAGTTGCAGGACTATCGATACTGCTCGAAGAAATCATTCCCGGCGGGCTTCTCGGTGCATCCATCATTGCCCTGTTTTCGGGAACCATCATCAACAGCTTCTTCCACCCGGATTGGATCAAGCCCGCTCTTAAATTCGTTTCCAAAAAGATTTTAAAGGTTGCCATCATCCTTCTCGGCGCATCGCTTTCTATCGGTGTCATTATGGAGGTTGGCAAAATGACCTTCTTCGTAATGATCTTCACGTTTGCTATGTGCTTTGGCGGCGGTTATTTCGTTCGCAAGATCTTTAAGATCAATTGGAAGCTCGGCAATCTGATCTCCGCGGGAACAGGCATTTGCGGCGGCTCTGCCGTTGCGGCGATCGCTCCCGTAATTGATGCCGACGACAAGGATATCGCGTTTGCAATGTCCTCTACCTTCCTTTTTGATATGGTAATGATCGCGCTTTATCCCCTGATGGGCAAGGCACTCGGCATGACCGACATCGCCTACGGCATTTGGGCGGGTACATCTGTTAACGACACCGCAAGCGTTGTGGCATCCGGCTATGCTTTTTCCGAAGCCGCCGGCGACTTTGCTATGATGGTAAAGCTCACCCGCACCATCGCTATCATTCCCACCGTTCTCGTATTTGCCTTTGTTGGCACACGTATGAAGCAAAAGGAGCTGCAAGCAGCATCCGTTGAAGGTAAAAGGGTAAACATCGTCAAGGTTATTCCTTGGTTCATTTGCGGATTTTTGGCTCTCGCTATTATCAACAGCATTGGTTGGATCCCTGCAGGTGTTTCCTCGGTGATGAAGAGCACGAGCAGATTCCTCTTGGTTTCTGCCTTGGCGGCTATTGGTCTTGGAACGAGCATCACCGACTTCAAAAAAGCAGGACTTGCCCCGATGTTCTACGGTATCACCATTGATACGCTCGTAACACTCACGGCTCTTGGCGTGATTTGGCTGATGGGGTTGATGTAATTTCACCCCAATAATATCCCCCTACCGTTTAGCAAGAAAACGATTCTGTACTAAATACTCTTGAAAGCGAGGCGAATGTATGAGGTTCTTCTCTTTTGACAGCGCATTGAGCTCGGAAGAAATCAAGCACCGCTGCCTGTATCTTCTCGAAACCGAAGAGCATTCTCCGTGGAACATATTCAAGGAATATACCTCTGCGAGACGAGGCTTGCATCTATATCAAACAGACGACGATTTTGTTGGATATTTTGAAACAGGAGAACGTGACAGATATGATTCCCTGCAAAAAACAAAGATCTGGTTCAAGATCAAAATCAAAGAAAAAAACGGCAAAGTGACCGTAAAAGGATATACGTATG
>SVQS01000064.1 GCA_015065205.1 Oscillospiraceae bacterium | reverse complement strand
CTGTGCTCCTGTTCTTCCTTTTCGGTGGACACACGAGCGTAGGCTGCGACTCGCAGCTTTGCCGTAGGAGCTCGACCGAAGTCCCCAAGTCGGGGAGCGAATTCAACCTGTGTAACCTTTCTCTTCGGCAATGCTGTTCACCTCCAATTCTCCCACCATCGGCTTGAGCCTGCGGACGCACTCCTTCTTGAGTGCCGAAAGCTCCTCATCCGTGATGATTCCTTTATCGTGCAATGTCATAAAAACGGCTTTTACCAGGCGGTAATCACGCTCCGCCCGCCCTTGTTCTTTGTTCATACGCTCACCTCCGAGTGCTTGTATATATCACTCTAAACGGCGAAAAAGTCAAGAGGTATTTTGAAAAATTATTTTCCGATACCCTTATTTTTTCTTAACGGAGCATATTTTCCCTTGTTTTGGATAGAATTATAAGGGAATATTTCCTTGAGATATTGACAATCCCCTTAATTTGTGGTATAATTTGAGGGAATTATTTGGAGGTGAGATCGTGAAAACCTTTAATTATACGAAAATCAGCGAAAACAAATGGGATTCCGAGCTTCTCGGCTTAATTGCCGCGATTTATAAGGAAGCCGGAAAGCAAGAATTATATTTGAAGCAACGCCCCGAGGAGCTTGAAAAGCTTGTTGAGATTGCAAAGGTACAAAGCACCGAGGCATCCAATGCCATTGAGGGCATCGTGACCACGAGCACTCGTATCCGTCAGTTGATGGGAGAGAAGACCACACCGAGAAACCGCGACGAGCAGGAGATTGCCGGATACCGCGACGTGCTGAATATCATTCATGAGAGCTTTGATGCCATCTCCTTGACACCAAACTATATTCTTCAACTTCACAAAATCCTTTATAGCCATATGAACAACCCGATGGCGGGAAGAACCAAGAGCGTTCAGAACTATATCAGCGCAACCTATCCCGATGGACATACCGAAACACTCTTTACGCCTCTTGATCCCTTTGAGACACCGGAGGCACTTGAAGCCATTTGTAACGAATATAACCGTGTGATCGGTAATATGGAGCTTGAGCCGCTGATTGCCATTCCTACCTTTATACACGATTTTCTCTGCATCCATCCGTTTAATGACGGCAACGGAAGGATGAGCCGTCTTTTAACTACGCTCCTTTTGTACCGAAACGGCTTCTACGTTGGAAAGTATATCTCTCTGGAAGCCAAAATTGCAAAGAACAAAGACCTGTACTACGATGCCTTGGGTCAATCCCAGCAAGGCTGGCATGAGGGCGAGGCAGATGCCATTCCGTTCATCAAGTACATTCTCGGAACCATTCTTGCAGCATACAGAGATTTTGAAGACCGCTTTGCTTTGGTAGAGACTAAGCTTTCTGCTCTTGAAATGGTGAGACGGGCAACAATGAATAAGATTGGTCGCTTCAAGAAACAGGATATTATGGAGCTTTGCCCGTCGCTCAGTTTAAGCTCCGTAGAGGGCGCACTCCGCAAACTTGTAGCCGAGGGTGAACTTGCGCGTGAGGGCAACGGAAAGAATACCTGCTACTATCGGCTCAAGTGATAAATGCCCTTGAAATATGCGTATTCCCTTAAAAGCAGGATTAGGTTAAGGGAATAAATGCACCATTTTGAGTTTCGCTTGCCTTTTGTATTACTGAATAGTAACTTACACAACGCGAAGGCACCCAAGTGGGTGCCTTTTTGCGTTGGTTGCGAAAGACGAGACTTGCGACGCGTGGCTTCGAGTTATGAGCCCGAAGGGCGAATAACTCGGAGGTAGAGAAAAACGCATAGCGTTTTGCGAACGGCCGAGCGGCAATGAATGACAGTCCGGTGGACTGTCAGAACCGCGAGGTGACCGAGCCGCAGCGAGACCATGTGGTGGGGATCCCATATCCGCAACCAAAAGAGATTCCATAGTCGAACAATTTCGGCTATGGGATTTTACTTTTTAGCCCTAAAATCACTCATTTCGGTACTTTGCGTTTTTGTTTTTCCGATATATAATTAAATCATTTTTCACATATAATTGAATAATTTCGACATTGTGAAACAGTTTTCGGTTCAACCACCGGAAATCGATTTTCCCTCATACTAGTACGTTTTTCTAACTTGAATTTGTTTACAGTTGACAACAGTCCGAATAAGGCTTTAAAGCAATGAAATTTGAGTCCCAAAAACGTGCAACATAAAGCTTTTCACTGTGTCATTTTGGGTGTCAAAAATGTGTTTTTCTTTTTAAAAGATTGCCGCTGTTTTTTGGTGGTATTACACAAAATTCAGCCTTTTACAGCACACTTTTATGTGATATGTGCCGATATTTTTGGAACATATTGACTTCCTGACAACCTTATGATATAATTATATAGATATTGTCTCAAATACAGAAAATTTTAATAGATTTCAGCTTTGATTAAATGGGCTTCCCAAGCATGGGAGTTTTGCGAAATCGATGTGCTTTCGCTACACAATATGAGACAGAAATTTCGTTTGAAAAAAAGATTTTGATATTCTTGCAATTTCAGGAGAGGAGGGACAATGATGGCGAGCAATAAAATTATGCGAACTATGTTGGCAGTGGCAAGTTTACTGGTGCTGGTAGGCATCTTGATGACGACGTGGATATACTTGAAAAAAGAGGACAAAGACATCATCAAAGTGCAGCTCTCCGACGGGGAGACCGAGGCAATCAAATTTGAGGCTTTGAGTCTTGCTCCGGGTGGCTCCTGCGAGTACGTCGTTGAACTGAAGGACGATAATTTCCCCAAATACGATCTTGGGCTGGATTTTGTTGATTCCGCTGAGCAAAAGACATTGAAAAACTATGCTCGCGTAAAAATCGTATCAGGCGGAGCGGTCGTGTACGACGAACTGCTTGCAACGGCTTTTAAAAATGACAACATTGTCTTCCCCGTTGATCTTAATACGGGAAAGAACGCAAAACTGAAAATTGTGTACTATCTCCCCCTTGAAGTTGGTAATGAAGCAAAAAATGCCGAGGCGATTTTTGAATTGCTGTTAACGGCAAGTAACGATAACAAGTGAGGTAACTTATGAACGGAGCAAAGATAGGTAGAGTTATACGTGATATCATCATTTACATATTCCTCGCAATTTGTGTTTTCTCGGTGCTTGTTACCGTGTTATCGAAAAAAGATTCAGATGGTGCAGCTGAGATTTTCGGATATCAGATGCGCGTAGTAACATCTGACTCTATGGCAGAGTGCGAGCATACCGATGTATCCGCATACAAAATCAAGGATATTCCAAAGCGGTCTTTGGTTTTTGTTAAAATGATGCCACAGTCTTCTGCCGAGGCCGATGCTTTTTACCGCAGCTTACAGGCGGGTGATGTGTTGACGTTCCGTTATGTTTACACAACGCAGATAACAATCACCCACCGTATTACTTCCATCACCGAAAAAGATACGGGGGGATTTATTATTGAACTTGCGGGTGACAACAAGAATTCCAAGGATACTCAACTCACCCAGGTGATTGACACATCCGTTCCCAACAATACAAACTATGTGCTTGGCAAGGTTGTGGGGCATTCGTATCTGCTTGGCCTTGTCATGAATGTTATGAAGCAGCCTGTCGGCATTGTTCTTTTCATCATCTTGCCGTGCTTTATCATCATTTTGCTCGAAGTTATAAAAATCGTTAAGGTGCTTGAAGAAGATAAAAGGAGTGCTTGATAAGGCGTTATAGCGCAGACTTGCAGAAATTGAAATACAGAAAGATTCCTCCTGTGACTTCAACGCTGTCGAGGTTTTGACCGGTGGAGTCATTGGAAGTAAGGAGAAAACGAAATGGGTAATTACGTGCTTTTGTTTATGGGCGTTTCAGCGCTCTTTGCTTTGGTTTCGCTTATATACGTTGCGGTGGATCTCATTAGAGAACTTCGAAACGAGGACGATGACGAGTAATAAATATTCTGCATAAACCACTAATCATCAAGTCCGAAACCAATTCAATGCGCGCAATCGAGCGGATTGAGCTTACGGGCGGTGAATTTTCATTACTTAAGTTTGAATATGCTGACACGATGCAGCGTTTCAATATAGACTCTGTGTGAAAGGAGGAGTGACTATGAGTAATACGAGTAGAACAAGAACTTTGCTTGTGTCGAGTGTAGTAATTTTGTTGGCTATGATAATTGTTGTTGGCGTAACGTGGGCTTTGTTTACCGATACACAGAACGTTTCCAATCATCTGCAAGCCGGTGATCTTTCTATCACACTTACACGAACAGAACTGACCAAAACAACGCTGAATGCTGATGGCTATCTTGTTGAGTTGCCTACAGATACCACAGTTGTCGATTTTTCCAATCCTACAAATGCAAATGTGTTTGGCATTGGTGAAAACGAAAAGATTGTTCCCGGTTCTAAGTTTGCTGCAACAATGAATATTGCAAACAATAGTGACGTTGCTTTCGGCTATTGGATTGAGATTGTTTGCACAGATAAGGAAAGCGGAGCAAATCTTGCAAAGCAGCTTAAGGTGACCGTGAATACAGGCTCCGATACATCTGCATTTGTAAATGACGGTCTGACCGTGAAGGGTGAAAACGGATACGTCGGTGAGCTTGGCATCGGTGCTGCCGCTGCGTTTACCGTAACCGTTGAGTTCCTTGATAGCTTTGTTGCAGAAAACAACATCGAAGACAATGGTCTTGCAAAAGGCGAGAACCTCTCGTTTGATTTGGTTGTACACGCTGTTCAGGCAACAAACTAAGGCAAAACAAAAACGCAGAACTTATTGAAGCTTGAGTTCGCGTTTCAACCGAAATCAAGCTTCGAATAAAATAAAGCAAATTTTAGGAGAAAGTGCAAAATGAAAAAGAAAATTTTGCTGGCCTCAGCTTTGACCATCGCGCTTTGTATCAGCATAATTGCAGGATCAACCTACGCACTGTTTGTTGATGATACGGCCGTTAGCATTGCGGTTACCGCAGGTAATCTTGACGTTACTGCATCTATCGAAAACGGAAAATTGTTGACCCATTCCGCGGGTGACGCTGCTGAATTTTCCCGCGAAGGTTCTTTTGCCAACGGCGGTATGGCGGTGATTGATCCCGATAATTCTTCCAACATACTCATTTCGAGTATGACACCCGGCGATAAGATTCGTTTCAACGTTGCTGTTGAAAACAACAGTAACATTGCCATTCGCTATCGCGTTGTATGGAAGTCCAATGCAAGCGAAACCGAAGCCGATCTGGCTGATGCACTCAATGTAACCGTACAGGTAAACGAAAATGAGCAGCTGAATGTGACGGACAGAGCATCCGATTATTACAACGTCAGCGCTAATGGAGAAATCACCACCTTTACAGTTACCGTAGAATTCCCCGATAGAGAGGATAACAATTCCTTCCGTGGAGCTATGGGAGATCTTTCGTTTGTGGTAGAAGCTGTTCAACAGTATGCTGAATAAAAAGCAAGTTTGCCAACAGATAAGTGATTTTTAATCAAAGCAAGGAGAGAATGATGTTCCGGCGTAAATCGAATAAACAAGTATTTATTATAGCGGCGTTAGTCATCCTGCTTTGCCTTACGTGTATTACGGGAGCAACGTTCGCAATTTTCACCAATGACCTCGACGACGGTACGATTGGCGTTGTTGCTACATCCGGCAATATTGAAATCGATGTTGTAGATATGCTTGGCAATACTTTGAAAACCAAAGCGTTGACGTTTAAGACCACTTCCACAGCAACCGAAGAGGGAGAAATTCTTTTTGAACCCGGTGCTATATTCTATACAGAGGGTTTCAAAGTAGCCAACAAGGGAGACATACCTGTTAATTTCCGTATTTCGGTTAGCAAAGATACTAACATTGATATGGGAGCTTTCGACGAAGCATTTGAGGTTTGGATTGTACGAGAAGGCGATGATTTTTCAAGCGCTGAAAAGCTTTCTGAGTTTGAGGTAGAAGGCTTGGCTGCAAAAACGGGCAGCGAAACCTACTACCTGTTCATTAGGATGAAAGAAACTGCAGGAAATCAATTCCAAGGGAAAGCCTATACCGGTATTGGCATAACCGTATACGCGGTACAAGGCAACGTAGCAATTGAATAAGGAGGGATCTTTAATGAAGACAGTAGCAAAAAAAATATTGACTATCACATTTAAGATCGTGACTTGGCTTCTCGTTGCATTTACAGTTTTTATGATGATCTTCACAATCTTCACGGTAATGACGGTTGACAAAAATGACCAGAATTTTTTGGGCTTAAGATTTTATATCGTGCAAACAGATTCTATGAGTCTTTCGGAGAACAACGGGTATTTGAAAGTACATTTCAATGCCGGAGATGTCATCATCATCAAAGATGTAGAAGACACAACCGCTTTTCGAATGGGAGATATTATCGCGTTTGTGTCAACCAATAGCGATAGCTATGGCGAGACTATTACGCATATGATTCGTAAGGTTCAAAAAAACAGTAGCGGAAAAGTAGAGGGCTATGTAACCTACGGTACGAATACGGGTGCTGATGACGAAGCACTTGTAGAACCCGAATATGTTTTGGGAACTTACAGCGGTAAGATTCCCGGAGCCGGTTATCTTTTCACTTTTGTGAAGTCCACAGCCGGATACATCATATGTATTCTTGTGCCTTTCCTTCTTCTTATCCTTTATAATGCTATAAATGTTATTCGTTTGTCACATCGACAAAAGCGCGAACAAAAGGAAGCCATGCAAGCCGAGAGAGATCAGATCGAAGCAGACCGCGCAGAAGTCCAGCGTATGATGAACGAACTGTTAGATTTGAAGACACAACTTGAAAAAAAGATCGGGTAGGCTAACCCCTCACCGAGCCTGCGTTCGAGGTAATCTCCGAGGAGAGTGCAACAACTGATGAGGCAAAAACAAAATCAGAAGATGCAACTCCTACGGAAGCAACCGACGAAAATCAATCAGGTGTATAGCGAAAAACGCTTTACATAGTTAGTCGAACAAAAAATATGCCAAAAGGAGGTAACAAAAAATGACTAACAACAAATCCACCAAACGCGCACTCGTTTCGAGCGTCATGGCATTATTCCTCTGCTTTGCTATGTTGCTGGGAACAACGTATGCGTGGTTTACCGACGTCGCAGTAAGCGAAAACAACAAAATCACCGCTGGTACTTTGGATGTAGATCTCTATCAGTGGACTGATACAACCACCAAAACCGAGATTACGGAAAGCGCAGAGCCTGTATTTGATGCAAACATCAAATGGGAACCCGGTTATACAAACGTTGTTTACCTTTCTATTAAGAACAACGGCTCTCTTGCACTCAAGTATAGAGTAGCTGTTAAGGTAACTGACGTTTCCACACACAACCTTGCAGACGTAATGGAGTACGTTCTTACTTCCGGTGCAGAGTATGGTGAGGTAACATCTTGGGCTGGCAACGGCGACAAGTTTGAAAATGCTCCCGGCATGAACGAGATCACTGCTGAAGACATCGAACTTCTCCCCGGTGAGGAGGACTTCTTTGCTCTTTCCATTCATATGCTTGAAGAAGCTGAAAACAAGTACATGGGCGAGACCATTGCTTTCGACATCAGAGTAATTGCCGGTCAGGCTACTGTAGAATCCAACAGCTTCGGCGACGACACTTACGACGCTTTCGCAAACTACCCCGGTAAGGGCTTCGGTTCTCCTCTCGCAGCAGGCGAGTCCGCTCGTGAGATTCAGATCACAAACGACGAAGGCTACAAGGTTGGCTCTGTTGTAATTCCCGCGGCTGCAGCTTCCGGCGAACCTTTCAAAGCAACAATTGAAGATAGTCCTTACATCCCGACCATCACTGTTGCAACGGGTATTGAGACAACTACTTTTGATGTCAAGGTTGAAGGTTTGAAAGCTGACAACGAAGAGCCTGTTAAGGTTCAGCTTAGACTGCCTGCAGGTCTTGATCCTAACACCGTAGCTGTTTACCACTACGATACCGAGATCGACTCTTCCTACAACCCCCACACCGGTTATGTAACCTTTGAGAGTGCTACATTCTCTCCCTTTACCATCGCATATGATGCTGAGTCCGATTACGAAGCTCCCGAAATTCCCGAAAATTACACAACACCCGTAGCAACCGTTACCTACGAGTCTCAATATGTTAACGTAGATCTTCCTTGGGAATCCTACGGTTCTTGGTCTCCTACAGAAGGCCTTGATTCTCAACTTGAGGCTGCATTCACTTTCAAATGCCCTAACTATGATGAGGCGACCGCAGAGTACAAGGAAATCATCGACGCTTACAGATACTGGTACTGCGATTTCTACGTATCTCTCGATAAAGAACTTGGCGAAAACCAAATCTTCCTTGGCGGTAACTATGGTTCCTTTGGTTGGGTAGGTTTCCACAACGGTGACATTACCCTTGCTGCAAACGAAGAAATCCCGCTTCTCGGTTCTGTAACCTCCAATCCTTGGACATACGAAGATGTTGAAAACAATGTTGATACCTTCATCTGCGGTGTTGGCGACGTTGACAACGCACTGGAAGGTGCAAAATTCACCGTTAAGCTCCGTCTCACCAATCCTGAAAATGAGGCAGAATTCTACGATGTAAACGTTGTAACCTACACCTTTGGCGGAGATTACAACATTCAGTAATTTGAACTGATATAAAAGCCCCCAACCCCTTTTTGGGGTTGGGCGGCGATAAAAGGGCATAAACGCGTTTTGTGCCTTTTTATCGCTGAAAACGTGAAAAAGCAAGCTGAAACCATTTGATAAGGAGCTATGGATATGAAGAATACTAAAAAGTCGCTAATGACAAGCGTTGTTGCATTATTGCTATGCTTTTCAATGCTTCTCGGTGCCACCTATGCTTGGTTTACCGATGTGGCAACCAGCAATAGCAATGTTGTGCAAACCGGTAATTTGGATGCAGAAATGTATTGGTCAGATACGCTTCTTGCGGCAGACTCGAATGCATGGCAAAATGCCGAGGGCGTTCCGATCTTCACCTATGATAATTGGGAGCCCGGATATACTGACGTAAAATATATTAAGGTAAAAAATGCCGGCAATCTTGCATTCCAATGGCGTTTGAGTATAGAGGCACAAGGCAGTGTCACGGATCTTGCTGACGTTATTGACGTTTACTACATCAATCCCGTATCCGAAACTGTAACTACACTTTCGGGTAAAACAA
This sequence comes from Oscillospiraceae bacterium, assembly GCA_015065205.1. Lineage (GTDB taxonomy): Bacteria > Bacillota > Clostridia > Oscillospirales > CAG-272 > UMGS1865. The sequence goes on along the minus strand of SVQS01000064.1, from coordinate 291 downwards.
CTGTGGGCGTGCTTTCAAATGTAATCGATACAAACAAGTACACAAATGGCGTTCTTCTCCCTGCCACAGAGGTTAGCACCGAATATGCGGTTGGTGAAACCATCCTTGCAATCGCGCTCCATATGCACGAGGATGCAGGAAATCATTATAAAGGCAAGTCCATCGGTGACGGTTTTGCGGTTCGTTTGATTGCAACGCAATTCAATTACGAAGGCGATAGCTTCGATAATAAATACGATGAAGCTCCCGAGTGGCCCGGAAATGTAACCGTTGGTGGAAATTCTGCTTCTG
>SVQS01000063.1 GCA_015065205.1 Oscillospiraceae bacterium | reverse complement strand
ATCTCACCGTTTCTCTTGGTATCTTCTCTGTAATCCGCATCGTGCGTTCTGCACAGTATCTCATTCAAGCAACAGAGTATTGTATTCCTGAAAAGGAGTGTGTTCCTGTTGAAGAGGACGATCCTTGCCGTGTGTTCCGCTCTATGCCTTTCCCGACGGCCGAATTCTGCGGTCAGAATATTCCGCTTTCTCCCGGGTCCGAGCGTCACGGAAGATGTGGCTGCGGTAGCTGATAATATACCAACAAAAGGCAGTCTCAAACGAGACTGCCTTTTGTTATGTTATTCATTGATTAAATGATAAATCGGTTTTCCCGTTCCGCGGATACATTCGGGCGTAATTTCTACGCTGAGAATATCATCGCGAGAGGGAACCTCGTACATAATATCGGTCATTGCTTTCTCCAAAATAGAACGCAAGCCGCGCGCTCCCGTGTTTCTCTCAAGTGCCAAGGATGCTACTGCTTCCAAAGCCTCGGGAGTGAAAGAAAGCTTAACACCGTCCATTTCAAACAGCTTTTCATACTGCTTGGTCAGGGAACTGCGGGGTTCTGTGAGGATGCGAATCAAAGCATCTTTATCTAAGTCATTAAGCGCTACCATTACGGGAATACGACCGACCAGCTCGGGGATAAGACCGTATTTAACGATGTCGTGTGCAACAACGTCACGATAGATGCCGCTATCCTTGCGTTCGGATTTTGTTTTGATCTCACCGCTAAAGCCGATGGTTTGACTGCCTTTTCTCTTTTGAATGATCTGTTCCAACCCATCGAACGCGCCGCCACAGATAAAGAGAATGTTCTTGGTATCAATTTGAATAAACTCTTGGTTGGGGTGTTTGCGTCCGCCTTGAGGAGGAACGTTGGAAACAGTACCCTCAAGAATCTTGAGCAGAGCCTGTTGTACGCCCTCACCGGAGACGTCGCGAGTGATAGAGCGGTTCTCGCTCTTGCGAGAGATCTTATCGATCTCATCAATGTAAATGATGCCGCGCTCTGCAAGCTCAATATCAAAATCAGCCGCTTGAATAAGGCGCAAAAGGATGTTTTCAACGTCCTCACCAACGTAACCGGCTTCTGTTAGCGTGGTGGCATCGGCAATGGCGAAGGGAACCTTGAGCGTTTTTGCAAGAGTTTGGGCAAGATAAGTCTTACCAACACCTGTGGGACCCATCAAGAGTACGTTGCTCTTTTGGAGCTCAACCTCTTCTTCATTCGGTTCGGGTTCGGGTGTTTCATTCTTCTTATTTTTTTTCTTTGTTTTTTTGGTCTGCATCGTTAAAATGCGCTTATAGTGATTGTAAACGGCAACCGAGAGAGCAATCTTTGCCTCATCCTGACCGATGACGTATTTGTCAAGCTCTTCCTTGATCTGCATCGGGCGAGGGAGCTCACTGAGGGTCATTTTCCCGTCATTCAGCCCCGGCACGGTTCTGTCAATCTGCTCAATGAGGTCACTACATTGCTCTACACAAAGGTCACAGATATACGTGCCCGATTGTGAGGGAATGAGAAAGCTGACTTGATGCTCATTTCTGCCGCAGAAAGAACAGTGACGCAGATTATTGCCGTTTGCATTGTCTTTGTTTGCCATAAAAATGCGAAAATCCTTTCAAAAAATCGTCAGGGGCGATGTGTCAGAATCTTGTCGATCAGCCCGTAGTCAAGCGCTTCCTGTGCGGTCATATAGTTGTCGCGATCGGTGTCCTTTTCAATGATATCTAAGGGCTTGCCGGTATTGGCGGCAAGGATCTCATTCAGGGTTGCCTTGATGCGAAGGATCTGCTTTGCCTGAATTTCAATATCGGTTGCCTGACCTTTAGCACCGCCCAAAGGCTGATGGATCATAATCTCACTGTGAGGCAGAGCAAAACGCTTACCCTTGGTGCCTGCAGAAAGCAGGAACGCACCCATGCTTGCAGCCATACCAATGCAAATGGTGGAAACGTCACATTTGATAAAATTCATTGTGTCGTAAATCGCCATACCTGCGCTCACGCTGCCGCCGGGAGAATTGATATAAAAGGAAATATCCTTATCGGGGTCTTGCGCCTCGAGAAAGAGCATCTGTGCTACAACGAGGGAAGCAGTGGTGTCGTTGACTTGATCTGAAAGGAAAATAACACGGTCGTTTAGCAAGCGTGAGAAAATATCATAGGATCGCTCACCGCGGTTGGTTTGTTCAACGACCATAGGAACGAGAGCATCTTGTGTGTAAAGTTTGGGATCGAACATAATCAAATACCTCTTTTCTGATGAAATAATGAACCGGAAATAGCAGACGCGACTTCCGGTTCAAATAGAATGAAGAGTTCTTACTTAATAATTGCGTTCTCTTTAACCAGATCCATCGCCTTTTTAACCTTCATGTCCTCAGCGATAGAATCTTCCGGAATCAGCTCGCGAACCTTTTCAACTTCCATTTTGTACTCATCGGCAATGCGCTTGTATTCGGCGTTGATCTCGGTCTTGGTAGCCTTGAGCTTTTCAGCCTTTGCAATCTTCTCAAGAGCGAGACGGAGCTTAACCTGCTTTTCTGCCTGAGGTCTGAGAGACTCACGCAGCTGATCAAGAGTCATGCCGGTGTATTGGAAGTAGGTCTTGAGATCAAGGCCTTGCATACGCAGACGGTTGTCATAGTCGCGAACAAAGTTCTCAGTCTCAGCTACGAACATAGCCTCGGGAATGTCAGCCTCGAGCTTTTCAATCAAGGTATCGAGAATAGCGGATTCAAAACGGTTGTCGGCCTCGGTTTCATGTCTCTTAGCAATTTTTGCCTTTACGTCGGCACGATATTCATCCATTGTATCAAATTCCGAAACGTCTTTTGCAAAATCGTCATCGAGCTCGGGCAGTTCGATGTGCTTGATCTTGAGAATGGTGGTCTTGAATACAGCGGGCTTGCCTGCAAGCTCTTTTGCGTGGTATTCAGTGGGGAAGGTAACGTTTACGTCAAAATCTTCGCCAACCTTATGGCCAACGATCTCTTCTTCAAAGCCGGGAATGAAGTTGCCCGAGCCGAGCTTGAGGGGATAGTCCTCGCCCTTGCCGCCGTCAAATGCAACGCCGTCAACAAAGCCTTCGTAGTTAATGTGGCAAACGTCGCCCATAACGGCTGCAGCATCGGTAACCTCGATTTCGCGAGAGTTGCGCTCGCGAACCATATTGATTTCGTTTTCGATTTCTTCATCGGTTACTTCAGCAACGTTCTTTTCAGCTTCGATGCCAAGGTAATCAGCAATCTTTACGTTGGGCTTAACTGCAACGATAGCAGAGAGAACAACACCGTTATCATCGATAGAAACGATATCGAATTCGGGTTGGCCAACCATATCAAGCTTAGATTCCTTCAATGCTTCGTCAAAAGCATCGGGAAGAACCTCATTGATAGCATCCTCATAGAAGAATCCCTTGCCGTACATCTTTTCGATTACAGAACGGGGAGCCTTACCCTTGCGGAAGCCGGGAACTGCAATTTTGCCGACTTGCTTACGGTAAGCGTTGGAAACAGCCTTATCAAAGGTAGCTTTATCTACCGAGAACTCTAACTTGTAGGTGCTCTTTTCGGCTTTTGTGGATTTGATCAAACTCATTTTAAAATGTCCTCCAAAGGTTTATGGTGATTTTTTTACATACAAACTATATTTTATAATTTTTTTTGCATTTTGTCAATAGATTTTGCAAAATTTCAAAGAGAAAACTTCATTTTAATTATATAAAAACGGGTGAAGGAGTAAAAAGCAGATGGTCAGCGGCACACATAATAAAATCAACGCCTTCAAACTCCATTTTTCGCGGCACACCGTACATACCGTGAATGTGTCCGTGATAGCAGGTTTTTATGTCGTATTCGTGTAATACATCAACGATCTCGCGGCAAACAAAATCGCACCAAACGGGTGGGAAGTGAAAAAAGAGAAGAATTGGTTTTTCACTCTCGCCACGTAACTTCACGGCTTCGTCAAGACTCATTCGCAAACGAATGACCTCGCGGTTGACAATGCGGCTGTAATCGACCGTTCCAACCGTGTGCTGCTGTGATTCTTCTACAAACCAGCCGCGTGCTCCGCAAACGATGCAATCGCCCATATCGTAAGCGTTGTTGTAAAGAATATCAATGGAGTTAAGCTCGTTTTCAGCAAAAAAAGCTTTCATTTTGCTCGCGGTTGACCACCAAAAATCGTGGTTGCCCTTGCCAATGAGTTTTTTGCCGGGAAGGGAATTCAAAAAACGAAAATCTTCCAAGGATTCTTCAAGCCGTAAGCTCCAAGAAATATCACCGGGGATAATAACTGTATCCTCGGGGCGAACAACTGCTGTCCAATTCTTTTTGAGCCGCCCCATATAGTCGGTCCATCTGGAGCCGAATTTTTCCATTGATTTTGTGCCGTCTGACGACAAATGCAGATCGGCTATGACGAAAAGTGCCACAAATGAACCTCCTTTCAAATCGTATAAAATCGTTATGGCGCGGCAAAACTAAATACAGCGAAAGCGTATAGTCTTTTGCATAAAACCGCAAGGGGGAAAGAAAAAATGGAAATGAAGAAACGCGAAGATTGCAGCAGCAAGCACATCAAGGGCATTAAGTGTAACGTGCAAAACTGCTACTATCACGATTGCGATACCCACTGCACAGCAAATGAGATCGCTGTAGGACCTCACAACGCATCCACATCCGGTGATACGCTCTGCGCAACTTTCAAGCCCAAGGAATTCTAAAATCCCGCAAGGGAGCGGCATTGCACTGCAATGCCGTCTTTTTTTATTTATTCGATATTCAGATATTCGAGAACTGCGGCAGCCATATTTTCTTTGCTCACTACCTTTTCAAAGCGAACTTTTCTTTGTGCCAAGCCTGCGAGAGGATATGGGATCTCTGTTTCGGTAGCTTTGGAAAGTGCATCAAGAGCAGCGAGATCAGATTCGGGCTCTTGTGCGGTGACTGCACGATAAACATTATTTGCAAATTTGTAAGGGCTTGCTGTGGAGTCAATAACCATAGGAATGGTGTCACCTGTCTCTTTGATATATTGTTCTGCGGCAGAAATAGCAACGGCAGTGTGAGTATCGCAAAGGTAGCCGTGCTTTTCAAAGCAAGCGTGAATGGTATCAGCCGTTGTTTTTTCATCTGCAAAATAGCCTACAAAGTTCTCGGTAATCTTTGCAAAAACTTCAGCGTCAACACTGTAAGCACCGGTTGTGTTCAACTGCTTCATATAGTCAGCGGTTTTCTCACTACCTGCTGTAAAGTAGAGCAGACGCTCAAGGTTGCTTGAGATAAGAATATCCATCGAGGGAGACATTGTCAGATAAAAATCGCGGTTGCGATCATAGGTACCTGTACGCAAAAAGTCGGTAAGGATGTTATTGGCATTGGAAGCGCAAATCAACTTGTTGATAGGAAGTCCCATCAGCTTTGCAATATAAGCAGCAAAGATGTTACCAAAGTTACCTGTGGGAACGCAAACGTTAAAGGGATCGCCTGCGCGGCATTTATCGGCAGAGAGCAGGTCGCAGTAAGCGGATACATAGTAAACGATCTGCGGAGCAAGACGTCCCCAGTTAATGGAATTTGCCGAAGAGAAGAAATAGCCGTTCTCATTCAGCTTTTGTGCCATTTTTTCGTCACCGAAAATGACCTTAACACCGGTTTGTGCATCGTCGAAGTTGCCATCAATAGCGCAAACGTTGACATTAGAGCCGGTTTGCGTTGCCATTTGCAGCTTTTGCACACGGCTGACACCGTCTACGGGATAAAAGACCATGATCTTGATACGGTCGATATCCTTGTACCCCTCAAGAGCGGCTTTTCCGGTGTCTCCGGAAGTGGCGACGAGAATGAGCGCTGTTCGTTTTTCGCCGGTTTTGGTAAGAGCGCGAGAGAGTAGACGGGGCATGATTTGCAGAGCCATATCCTTGAACGCCGCTGTTGGGCCGTGCCACAATTCAAGGATCTCCTTATTGTCGCAGAGGTTGACAAGGGGAGCCGCACCGCCAACAAAAGAGGATTCATTATAAGCCGCCTCGCAATCAGCAAGGAGCTCCTCGTAAGTATAGTCGGAGAGGAATTTCGCAAGAATCTTTGCCGCTCTTACAGGGTAAGATTCTTGGCAAAGTGCCTCGATCTCAGCCATGGTAAGGGCAGGGATTTCTTGGGGGACAAAGAGACCACCGTCCTCGGCAAGTCCTTGTTTGATGATTTGTGCGGCGCTGTGCGTAGCTGCCGCTTGACTTCTTGTGCTTTTGTACAACATTGTCGTGTCTCCTATTTATGGATGGAAATTAAAATAAACAAAATCATTAAAAATGCCTTTCGGCAAAACGATATGCATTCTCAAAAAAGAGTGCATCGATAAAAGCTTGTGAAAATCCGTGTGCCAAGAGGTGCTCGGCAAGACGGTCAAGATGGGAAACGTTGGGAATATCGGGTAGTAAGTCTGCGCCGTCCATATCGCAACCAAGGCAAAGCGCATTTTCTGCTCCTCGCGAGAGAAAATACTCAATGTGGCGCAGGATGCTGTCAAGTGTTGCTTCATCATCTTTTTCCAAAAAGGCGTGATAAAGATTGATGCCAATGACACCGCCCGAAGCAACAATAGCATCTATTTGCCAATCGTGCAAATTGCGACTGACAGGGCAAATTGCGTGTGCATTAGAGTGTGATGCGATTACAGGAGTTCCGCACGCGACGGAAAGCTCAAGGATATCCTTGCTCGATTCAACAGATGCGTGAGAAATATCAAGTACCATATTGTGCGCAAGCATTTCTTTTGCGGCACATTTTCCAAAGTCGGTCAAACCAATATTGGTATTATGTGAACCACCAATACAGGTCTCGCCACTCCACATTGGGATGATGCTTCGAACTCCTAATTCTGCAAGCTCTGCTACGCGTTCGATATGCCCGTCAAGCACCCTTGCATCTTCCAATGAGAGTATGAAAGATACTTTCTGTGCCTCTCGAGAGGGACAAGATGAACAAAGCTCTGCCTTGCCACTTATGAGAGCAGGATCGCTTTTGAGATTTTCGACCATTTTTAAAAGATGCAGATAACCTTCTTCATTCGTCAAATCCGGTGATGTCCAAAGTGCCATCACTTGTATGTAGCGCGCATATTTTTGTGCTTTATCAAGAGAGATGGCAAGAGAGTTGCGACCCAAAGGCTCATTTGCTCGGTACATCGCCCAAGCGGTATCAGCGTGCAGATCAAAAAGGGAAAGGTTCATAATTTCTCCTTTAGTATGCGGCTTTTATGTGATTGATTTTGGCAACTTTTGCTTTATCGGTGACATCATCACGCACAAGCCACACCTCGATCACATCCATTCGCGGCTGCTTTTTGGTTGGATGTTGCCAAAGGTAGTCCTTTGCAGCACGACGCGTCAGGCGTTGCTTTTCGCTCTTTACGGCATTGCCGGGTGGCGGTGCATTAAGGAGCGTTTCTTTTGTGTAGGTACGCGTTTTAACTTCAACAAAAGCGATGTTAGAAAGATTTGTGGCGATGATGTCGATTTCTGCGTGACCGGAACGCCAATTGCGCTCCTTAACAGTATATCCGTGAAGACGCAAATAGCGCACAGCCATTCGCTCGCCAAAATTTCCTATTTGTTTCGTGTTTTCACTTGTTTGCATCTTTATCTAAAAATCGAATAAATTGCTTGCGGTGAATCGGTGAGGGCCCGTATGTACGTAAGGAATCCATATGCTGCTTTGTGCCGTAGCCTTTGTGCTTGGCAATTCCGTATTGCGGATATTGTGCATCAAGTTCAAGACAATCGCGGTCACGAGCAACTTTGGCAAGAATGGATGCCGCTGCGATGCTGGGGCTTTTGGCATCACCGCCAATGATGGCACGGGCAGGGATTTGAAAATCTCTTGCAATATTTCCGTCTATCAACGCGAAATCTGCCTTAAGGGCAAGACCATCAATCGCGCGGCGCATTGCCAAAAGGTCGGCTTCAAGAATGTTGAGCTCGTCAATTTCTTCAACACTTGCCGAAGCAATGCAATAGGCAATAGCGTTTTCACAAATGAGGTCGAATAGCTTATCACGCTTTTTAGGGGTGAGCTTTTTGGAGTCGTTCAAGCCCTCCAGCACAAGTCCGTCAGGCAGAATGCAGGCTGCGGCAAATACGGGTCCGCAAAGAGGACCGCGACCGGCTTCGTCTACACCGCAAACGAGGGAATAGCCCTCATTGTGCAGTTGATTTTCTATGGTATAATCAAGCATGGAGCTCCTCCTTGGAGTAACGCTCGAGCGTGATGCGACCAAGCTTGCAGGCACGGAATTCGTCAAGCAACATAATGGCAGTGCGTTCGGTATTGATTTCACCGCCGCTGATAAGAAAACCGCGCTTTTTACCGATGGTTAAAAATAGGTCATAATCTGAAAGTTCTTCATATTGCGCCATGTCGCCAAGCTTGTAACGCTCACTCAGCATTTGCGGATAGAGCAGACGGAGTCTTTTGCAAAGAACCGTAGCAAGTGCTTCGATATCAAGAATAGAATCCTTAATGGCGCCTGTCAAGGCGAGATTTTCGCCAACACGGCGTTCTTCAAATTTGGGCCAAAGAATGCCGGGCATATCCAAAAGGTCAACGCCGATTTTGGTGGGAACCCATTGTTTGTCTACGGTAACACCGGGGCGATCCTCCACCCTTGCTTTCTTGTTGCCGCAAATGCGGTTGATAAGTGAGGATTTACCAACATTGGGAATTCCCAAAACCATTGCACGTACGCGGCGACCCATCATACCTTTTTCCTCATAGCGACGAAGCTTGTCGGCGAGAATTTCCTTAATGGCACCTTCCATTTTGTTCAGTCCTTCACCGGTAACGCAGTCTGTCAAAATACATTTTGTATTCTCATTTGTGTAGCGTTTCATCCAAAGTGCATTTTGATTGGGGTCTGCAAGGGAGGCTTTGTTGAGGAGGACCAGGGTAGGCTTGCCCTCGGTTAAGCGTTTGATTTCGGGGTTGCGCGAAGAAAAGGGAATACGCGCATCGAGAATTTCAATGATAATATCTACGTTTTTTAAGTTTTCGGAGATCATTCGGCGCGTTTTGGCCATATGACCGGGAAACCATTGTATTTGTTCCGAAGGCATTTGATGCACCTCGCTTTCCGTTAAAGTTCAGAACAAAAAATCAAGAAAACACAGTAAAGGGAGCTACGCGCAAAATGACTTTGCCGAGCACACAACGCTCGTCAACAAACATTATGCTTGCATCACGGCTGTCGCGTGAAAAGTTGCGGTTGTCACCAAGCACAAACAGATGTCCTTCGGGAACAGTTACTGTCATACTGTCGGTTTTTGCATCATATTCCCAGTTTGGTCGATTGCCCAAATAGCGGTCTATCACCACATCTGAGCTGTTTTTCAGAACCGCGTGCTCGTCATCATAGGGAACACCGTCAACTATTATGGCATTGTTTTTGAAATCGATTTCAACTGTTTGACCGGCC
>SVQS01000062.1 GCA_015065205.1 Oscillospiraceae bacterium | reverse complement strand
AATACCCTCGTTGACCAGCTCTTCAGTGGTCTTGAAAGGAATTCTGTAATCAACCTCTTGGAAGGTTTTCTTCTTAGGCAGTTGAAGCTTTTCTTCGCAAAGCTTGGTCAAAAGCTCGAGAGCATGCTTGAACTTGCGTTCACCCTTAACCTTGATGAGTACGGGAACTGCAGCATACTTCTTCTTTGCAGACATATCCGTGAAGTTGTACTTGGTGTCAACCAACTCTTCGGGACTGAATGCGATATAAACGTACAGGGTACGAGTCTTTGCATTGAACTTAGCAAGAGGCGTTCTGCCAACATTAAAGGACTCGAAGTTCCAACTGGTGCGGCTCTTAACACCCTTATAAGAGAGCAGGAGATTCTTGATAACATTGTAGTAATCCTGAATGCTACCCTGCGACTGTGCAAGGCGAGACAGGTAACTGCGACGGTAACGGGTTACGAGCTGAACCTCACCGCGGCGCTCTTGCTCAAGCATTTCGGCATAACGCTCTGCTTCAGCAATCGCATCAATGTAATCGAGAGGCATAGAACCAAATCCGCCAAAGGACTCTTCTTCTTCGTCCTCTTCTGTCTCTTCGGAAACAGAGGCAGCAACGGGTTCTTCGACAGCAGGCTCTTCAACAACCTCTTCAACAACAGGTTCTTCAACAACCTCTTCAACAACTTCTTCATCCTCAACCAAAGCGATTGCATCGGTTGCATCTGCGGATTCATTGAAGTTTTCAGCCATAGCATCTGCAACTGCTTGTTGTACCTCATCGGATACGTCAGCAACATCTTCTTCTGCGCCGATTTGGTCTGCCAAATCAAGTGCAGTCTGGTCTGCCATTGCGTCAAGTACGCCGTCTGCGTTGCCAAGATCGATTTCTGCAACCTCAGCATTGAGTTCTGCCATTGCATCTGCAACAGCGTCGGTAGCATCTGCATCAAGCACTTCTTCTTCGGCAACAAAGCCTTCGGTAAGAGCATCTGCAAGAGCTTCCACACCATCTTCGAGGACTGCATCGGGATCTTCAACAATATCGGGAATAACAACGGGTTCAACCTCAGGAACATTGCCATCGGTTTCAACAGAGATAACAGGATTTCTGCCGCTGTTTTCAAGCTGAACAAGCTTCATGCCAACAAGAATCGGGATAACAACGAGCAAGATAAGGGCGATAAGAATAATCAGCGCAATACCGATTGCAGAGCTCCAGAAAGGAACATCGAAATCGGGAGCAAGCATAAAGGTGATCTCGCCTGCGGGAACGTATCCTTCAATAATATAGTAGGAACGGTCTTCGCTGACGGATACGGTGTAGGTATCCTTTGCGAGAGCCTTGGTGCTGCCATTGTAGATGTAAAGGTTGTCAGCCGACATAGGCAGACTATTCTTCTTTGCGATGAGGTCAGCAGATACGGGAATATAAATGCTGAACTTGTCGCCTGCCTCTGCGCCGGTAATGGTAAGAGCGTAGCCCTTGTATGCCTTCAAACCGCGAATAGCCTTGCGAGCAAACTCGGTAGGAACGCTCAAGGTTGCGGAAACGGAGCTGGAAATACCGTTTTCACCAACGATAACGATCGCACCGTCGGATGTTTCAATAACCATATAGTTGCGAACAACGTTCATAGTTGCTTCGAGAGTTGTTGCGCTGAAGCTATAGTTAGCAAACTCGGGAATGGTTGCTTTTACAACATAGGAACCTGGCTTTGTGGGAGGAGTGCTCTCGCCGTTGTATGTGTACGTAATAGCGGAAATAACCTCTGCGGGAAGCTCTCCGTTTGCGCTCCCAACAACCAACTGGTAGTTGTTCATAACGCCGGATAGGATCAGCTCGCCGTTGTCAAGGAATTCACGTCCGTTGAGAACAACATTATAATTCTTCTTTGCAACGGTAATATTTTGGGTAACGTCGAGACCGTCTTCTACCTTGTAAAGTTCTTTGTTGTGAACCTCTGCAGTCAGCGTATATTCGCCTGCGTTGACAACACCTGCGAGATTTACGATAGACATCTCGACAGTGCCACCGTCATATTTACCGATTGCCTTGATGTTGGAGAGGTCATCACCGTAGGTGAAGGAATTGCCGCCTTCCCAATCGATTTCAGTGATTACAATGGGGTTAATAGCGATTGCAACCTTAAGGGGGGCTACGGTGTAGTTACCGTTATCCAACTCGACGTCGACGTAAGTAAGTGTGTCACCGTACACAAAAGAAACAGCAACGTCGCCACAATTAACAACATCACCGGAAACGATACCGTTTAAAGCGGGAATGGTAACTGCAACATCCTTGTAAACATTGTTGTCGGGAGTGCAGGTAACAGATACAGCGGCATCGGCTGCCCATGTAAGTTGTTTGGGCATGATTTTTGCGGGAAGAACGATCTCACCACCGTCGTAAGTAACGGTAATGCTGGCGGTTCCTACCTCGGTGCTGCTAAACACAGCAGTTGCCGGCGCACCATTAACCTTAACGGTACCCGTTACGCTTTGATTACCGTCGTAGGTCTTTACCCAATAACCATTGTCCAATGTAACATTGGAATCTTCAAAAGTTACGGACTCTGCCGGATCTGCTGCATTGACCGCGAGGATCATACCGCAAACCATAACCGCAAGCATTGCCATAAGAGCCATGATGCGGACAAGATTACGCTTGCTTGCAAGCTGAATTTGTTGATGTTTCATAACATAACAACCTTTCCATAAAAGAAATTCGCGTTTTTACGTGCGCCTTTCGCGCGCATCGCGTCGCGTGCTTTTATATTTATACATTATTATAGCACGACAATTTGGAATTGTCAACACATTTTGCCAAAAAAATTCGCTTTTTCTCACGTTTTTTCGCGAGAAAACGCATATATGTCGGGCTTTTCGCCATTTTTTGCCAATGTTTTTCACTTTTTTGATTTATGCTTCCAACACAGCCTTTGGTTGTAGTGTATAAAGTTACCTGCTATGGAAAAACTAACAAAAAAGAGAGGAGACGCCAATGAAAGTTTTGATTTTGACCGACCGTTTGGGCCTTGGCGGTGCAGAAACACATATCGCACAGCTTGCACAGGCACTTTTGGCGTGTGGAGAAAATGTGTTTGTAGCATCATCCGGCGGCACAACTGCCGACCGTTTGCAAGAAATAGGCATTCCTCAAATCTATATGCCGCTCGGCACACATTCGCCTTTGCGGTGGTTGCTTTTGCGACACAAGATCCGCACGTTCATAAAGCGAGAGCGGATTGATGTAGTACACGCGCACGCGCGTATTCCTGCACTGCTCATACACGGCGTGCGCCGTTTGGGATGTGCGGAAATTGTGACCGTGCACGCGAAATTCCGCACAGGATTGCTGTACCGCCTCCTCTCCCGTTGGGGCGAGCAAAGTATTGCTGTAAGCGAAGATTTGCGCTCATATTTACACAACGTGTATGGAATTCCGATGCAACGTATCGCGGTTATTCCCAACGGAATTAATCTTTCTCGCTTTACACCAAATGCCGAAAAGGAAGTGTCTGATACCGTTCGCATTCTCTTTGGAAGCCGCCTTGATGAAGATTGCTCCCTTGGTGCAGAGTTGCTCTGTGATATCGCCTCTGCTTTGTCACAACAGATTCCTAACCTTTGTATCACAATTGTTGGTGGCGGTAAAAAAATGCCCGAAATTGCAGAACGTGCTGAAAAAATCAACCGAACCTTGGGGTTTTCTTGTGTTTCTGTTCTTGGTGCAATAGAAGATATGGCACCCCTGTTAAGAGAGCAAGATATTTTTGTGGGTGTCTCCCGTGCGGCTTTGGAAGCCACGGCTTGCGGCTGTGCCGTCATTCTTTGCGGCAATGAAGGATACGGCGGCATTTTGACAAAGGAAGCCTTCCCGGCTGCTTCCTTATCTAATTTTTGTGCGCGCGGAGAGCAAAAGCCGGATGCTGAGCGCTTTTTGCGTGATATATGGACGCTTGCAACATCTCCGACTTTGCGAGAAAAGAATTCTGTGGAGTGTCGCCGTTTGGTGGGAAATTGGTACGACGGTTTATCTATTTGTCGACAAACGATAGACGTCTATCAAAAAAGCCTGCACGTCGCGCCACGCGTAACCGTTGCCATAGGCGGATATTTCGGATGCGGTAATCTTGGTGACGATGCCATTTTGCAGGCCTTTATCGAATATACGCGCACATACTATCCCGATATGCGTATTTTTGCTCTTACAAAAAAGCAAAAAAAGGATTCTCGCAGGTTTGGTGTGCGTTGCTTCAACCGAAAAAATCCGTTATCTCTTGCAGTAGCATTTTTGCGCGCCGATGCCTTTTTGTGCGGCGGCGGCTCCCTTTTGCAAAATCTTACGGGCAGGCTATCGCTTTACTATTATTTATGTATGCTTCGCTTCGCCAAGCTGTGCGGTGCTATGCCTATTCTCTATGCCGCCGGAATCGGCCCTCTGCGAGGAAAAAGAGCACAACGTGTTACAAAAAAAGTATTGGCTCGCTCCCCATATATCAGTTTGCGCGACAAAGAATCGCTCCTCTTTTTGCAGGCACAAGGCGTTGATTCGGGGAGGTTACATTTAGGCGCAGATGTAGCACTTCTCCTCCCTCCTCCACCTGTTTTTCGCACGTATGCCCTCTTAAAATGCATAGACGTGGTGCAAAATTGTCGCTATGCATGCATTTCTCTCAAGTCGGGAAAGCACACCGAAGATAGCCGTCGCATTATAATTGCCGCTCTGCGAATGCTCTGTCGCCAACAGAATATTCTCCCCATCTTTTTGCCGCTTGACGAGGGCGATATTGCCGTTAATATCGCAGCAGCACACCAGCTGGGGGGGAAGTTCTTCTTAGCCGATGAAGCATCAGACATCACCGCTATTCTGCGAAATGCACAGTTCTTGGTTTCTATGCGTTTGCACGGTCTGATTTTGGCAACGACGGTCTCACTCCCATCGGTTGGAATTCCAACCGCGAACGACCAAAAAATTCCCTCTTTTGCCCGTCTTGCCGCGCAGGAATATCTTGTACCCGAAAAACTATCGGCTCCGGCGCTTGTGGAGATCTGTCAGGATTTTTGCACCCGTGGGGATGCTTTGCGCCCCTTAATTACCGATGCGTGCCGCGATTTGCAAAAAAATGCGCAAAAAGACCTTGCAAATATTGCCGCTATGGTTTATAATAAGGGTAGGTATGAAAAAAAAAGCGAGGACACACTATGAAACACGCACAGCTTGCCGACCTTTTGCGCCCCACAGATCTTGACGGCATTGTCGGTCAACAGCATCTGTTTGGGGAGCGCGGCGTGATTCGCCGTATGCTTGCGGGCGGCCGCATTACCAATATGATCTTTTACGGCCCTCCCGGCACGGGTAAAACCACCGCCGCCGGCATTATTGCCAAGCTTTCGGGCATGAATTTTTACAAGCTCAATGCGACCTCGGCAACCCTTTCCGATGTGAAGGAGATCATCCAAGAAACCGGAAATTTGTTTGGCGCAAACGGCGTTTTGCTTTATCTTGACGAGATCCAATACTTCAATCGCAAGCAACAACAATCCCTGCTTGAATATATTGAGGACGGACGCATCACGCTGATTGCATCAACCACCGAAAATCCGCACTTTTTCGTTTACAATGCTATCCTTTCGCGCTCTTCCCTGTTTGAGTTTAAGGCCGTATCGGCAACCGATATCCGCCCCGTTCTTATGCGCGCGCTTAACTATTTAAACGAGGAAAACAACGCACGTAAGTGCATTTCGGGCGATGTTTGCAATTATATCGGTCACGCGGCACGTGGCGACGTACGGCATTCGATAGTCCTTTTCGAGAACGCTTACCACGCAGCCGATGAGGAAATTTTGCGCGAGCACGTAGATAGCTTTGACACGTCGGTTGGCAATTTTGGGGACGATACACACTACGACCTGCTCTCTTGCCTGCAAAAATCCATTCGCGGCTCCGACCCCGATGCCGCAGTGTTCTATCTTGCAAAAGCACTCCTTGCAGGAGAGCTTCTCTCGGTCTGCCGCAGACTGCAGGTCATCGCCTCCGAGGACGTAGGCCTTGCCTATCCGTTGGCGGCATCGGTGGTACGTTCCTGCTGTGAGTCCGCCAAGGAGCTTGGTATGCCCGAGGCACAAATCCCCCTTGCAAACGCCACGCTTCTTTTGGCAACCGCCCCCAAATCAAATTCGGCGGAGTCTGCAGTGCACGCCGCCGCAGAAGCGGTCAATGCAGGAAAAGGCATCGACGTACCGCGACATTTGCAAAGCCCACTTTTCAAAGGGTATAAGTACCCTCATGATTATGAAAATCACTACGTTAAACAACAATATCTGCCAGATGATCTTCTCGGTTCGACCTTCTATCGCCCGGGCGAAAACAAAAACGAGCAGGCCGCCGCAGAATATTGGAAAAAAATAAAGGGTTAAAAGATGGAAAAGAACATATTGGTCAGTGCCTGCCTTTTGGGGGAATGTTGCCGTTATGACGGCAAAAGCAAGCCTTGCGAGCATGTTATCGCCCTGAAGGATACATACAATCTCATTCCCATTTGCCCCGAGGTGATGGGCGGTCTCCCCACGCCACGTACCCCATCAGAGATTTGCGGCGAGCGCGTTTTGATGAAGGACGGTCGCGATGTGACCGAAAACTACAACCGCGGAGCACAAAAAGCCCTTGAAATTGCACGGGAAAACGCATGCACGATTGCAATTTTAAAAGAAAAAAGCCCCTCTTGCGGGAGTGGCTTGATTCACAACGGACTCTTTGACGGTGGCCTTGTTACGGGCGATGGCATTACGGCACAGCTCCTCAAAAAAGAGGGTATTCTCGTGCTTGGAGAGAGCGAAATCACAGCGGATTCTCTCCCGTAAATTTCTCTTTTTGCGGTACATGCCACAAAAAAGAGAGTATTTCAAGCAGTGCCGCGAGACGTTTTGGCTGACAGAGCATTCGCCAAAGCCACTCAAGTCCCACACGTGACATCCACGCGGGTGCGCGACGAATATCCCCTGCCCAAACGTCAAGACTGCCGCCGAGGCAAGCAATGGTGCGAATATCGGTCAGATGGTGTAGATTTTCCACCACCCAGCGTTCCTGAATGGGAAAGCCCATACACACAAACAGAATGTGCGGACGACACGCGCGAATATAAGAAATAACGCGTGTGTTCTCCTCACCAACTTTGTTAAAATACCCCCACGTTGTGCCGCAAATGCACAGACGTGGGTGTTTTTTTAGCAAATTTTCAGCGGCCTTTTCGGCTACTCCCTCGTCGCCGCCAAGCAAAAAAACACGCAGTCCTGCCCTTTCGGCACGAGCGAAGAGCTCTGCACCAAAATCGATACCCGCTACACGCTCACAGAGAGGCATTCCCGTTTTTTGTGCCGCCCGCAACACACCTGCTCCATCGGGCAATGAAAGAGAGGCATGATTGAGAAGATCACCAAGCTCGATATTCTTTCTTGCGCGCTCGAGCATCAAAGCATTTGGCGTGAAAACCACGCAGGGTTCCCCCGTAGCACGAAGCGAACGGTAGACCGCTTCTTCCATTGTAACATTGTCTATTTTGACGCCACAAAGTTTAATATCTTCCATAAAAAATCTCCGTTTTTGCACAGCATATCGCTATTTTCTGCATTTTTGACTCAATTATCCATTTTTCGGCCTTCCAAAAAACGGAACACAAAAAACACGCTCCGAAAACTTGATTTCCCGGAGCGTGTTTTTCTTTTATTCTACTTTTTCAAATCTTTTCTTTTCAATGCCATCCACAATAACCGTCTCGTTCCACATAGATGCAGGGCGCACCCAAAAGCCGGTTTTGCCGTCGAACGGCTCGTAAACCACCATATCCTCAAGGGTTTCGGAATGATGTGCCAAGCAAATTACGCGATACATTCCACCTTTGTAATGGCGATAGATGCCCACAATATCGCTTTTGATGGGTTTAATTTCTTCTTTCATACTTCCACCTCGTTATTTCGACCGACAAGGGCACAGTATTCCTCATAAGTACAAAGCAAACGCAAAGCCGCTAGGAGTGCATTGGGAGTCATTCCCGTGGGAAGACCGAGGCGCAGACAAAGCGCATCGCGTCTTTCGCGGCTCCCCTCTCCACCCGTGAGTCCATCCTCATAGAAATCGGTTTTGGAAAGCGGATTTTCTGCCCTGCGGTTCTCTACCGCATCGGCATCGGCGTAAGGTGCGAAAAGCTCATAAAGAAGCGCATGCTCCATTCCCTCAACACCGAGGATCCCCTCGGCTGATGCCTCGCTTTTGCGCTTCTCTTTGCCCGAAATGCGCGGTACGTATAGCTGAATTACGCGTTCCGTCGGCAAAACCGATGTCAGATGAGAACGAATCAATTTCCCCGCCCCATCGCTGTCGGTCAAAAGAATGAGCGGTGTTTTCTGCGCAAGCGCACGCAACATAGATGCCACCTCGGCTTTTTTAAAAATCCCGAAGCCGTCGGTGGGAATTATGTGCGCCTCGATCACACTCTCGAGCCGCAATTTGTCATATCTCCCCTCTACAATCACGGGGTACGGAATCTTCAGTCTTTCTGTCATATCAACCTCTGATAAAACCAAGAATCAAAACAAGAACACCAAGAGCTATGCGATAGATGCCAAAGGGTGCAAAGCTGTGTTTTTTTACAAAATCCATTAAAAATCGAATGGCCGCCATAGAAACCGCAAAAGAGACCGCGCAACCGACAAGAAGAGTCACCCACGCCATCCACGGGACACTGACACCGCTTTCACTCACGTAGGAGAAAAAGCCGAGTGCCTTGATGCCACTCGCCCCAATCATCACGGGAATTGCCATAAAGAAGGAAAACTCCGCCGCCGCTGTGCGTGAAATGCCAAAGAGCATAGAGCCAAGAATAGTAGAACCCGAGCGCGATGTTCCCGGAATAATCGAGAGCGCCTGAAACGCGCCGATTGCAAGCGCGTTTTTGATGGAAATCTCTTCAATTTGCGAGACGTTAGGCGTTTTTTGAGCATTTTTTCGTTCGATAAGAATAAAAGCAATGCCGTAAACGATAAGTGCCGCGGCTACTACAACCGAGTTGTAAGCCCAGCCGTCAATATCCTTACCGGTGAATTTTTCGAGCAGCTTGTCACCAACAATACCAACCAAGGCGGCAGGCAGGCTTGCTATCAGCACGCGTCCCCAAAGCTGCCACGTAGTGCGTTTTTCTGTCTCGCTCTTCCCTTTTCCAAACGGAACAAGACGCGACCAAAACAACACCACGACAGCAAGAATTGCGCCGAGTTGAATCACCACCCCGAACATTTCCCAAAATTCGTCAAGAAAAACAGGGTCGCTTGAAAACGCAAACGGAAGCCAATCCTCAAGAAGGATCAAGTGTCCCGTCGAGCTGATGGGAAGCCACTCGGTGATGCCTTCCACAATGCCATACAAAATGGCTTTTAAAAGTTCAAAAAGAATCATGGATGTTTCTCCCAAATTAACATTCGCCCTTGAGACGATCCTTTGCGCGAACCTCCAGTCCGCGACCGGTTGCG
>SVQS01000061.1 GCA_015065205.1 Oscillospiraceae bacterium | reverse complement strand
ACGCTTACGGTAGAGCGACCATCAATTATTGCAAGAACGAAATTGCCGCCTTTTCGTGGGTGGAGCGATATCAACAAATGTACGATATCAGTGAGCAATACAAAAGAATGGACGATATTCCGTCTCCACCTGCAAATTATGAAGATGCCTTAGATGCTTATATGGCAGCCAGTGCTGTGGTTACAAAAGAAAAATGGATGCCGAATTGTACTTTGTGTGAGGCGGATTTCATCAATGCTATTACCATTTATCTCAAGACAAATATCACAACTGCTCTTCAATCGGACAATTATTTGTTGCGCGTATTTGCCTATATGGATAGAAGAGTTGGTAAACGAACGCTTATAAAAATCAAAGATGATGTTGAAAAACTGCCTGAATGGGTAAGGCAGTTCTATCGCATACGCTGTGAAGCTGAGGAAATTTGAAATATACCTTTTGATTTTATGGTCTATGTCGAGGGTGTCGTTTGTCTCAAAAGGGGGTTAAGTTAACCGGCTATTTGTGGCTCTAAAAATATATTTCCATTCGGTTTTGAGATTTCTTGGAAGGGGTGCGGGGAAACCCATTTTCAAAGAAAATTTGTTTCCCCGCGTCTTTTAAAAAAACCAAAGGAGACGTCACTATGAAAATTGCAAGCATTGTGAATTTTGCGCGGCAGGTTGATCAGCGTATGGAGGATAGCGAAAATATCCTCTTTAATGCCACGCGTGCTGAGCTGGAGATGGTCAACGAATTTGGTCTTGACAACACGTTTTTGCTCCAATACGACGTCCTTTGCGATCCGCGCTACGCGGAACTGTTCCGCGAGAAGGGAACCGCGCGCACCGAGCTTGGCATCTGGTACGAGATTGTTGAGCCTCTGACCTCTGCTTGCGGTCTTCCTTACAAGAGCGAGCGCGGCTGGCGTTGGGATTGGCACATCGTGCCCGGCTTTTCGATGGCGTACACGCCTCGCGAACGCGAGATGCTCATCGACGAGGCGATGCGAAAATTCAAAGAGGTTTACGGTTACTATCCGCGCACTGTGGCGAGCTGGTTGATCGACACACACACCGTCCGTTATCTTGCGGAGCACTACGACGTCGATGCCATTGCCATCTGCCGCGACCAAACCAACACTGATGCCTACACGCTCCACGGCGGATATTTCAATCAAGCCTACTATCCCTGCAAAAACAATGTCTTTACCCCTGCGCAAAGCGAGGGAGAGCAGGTGAATGTTCCCGTATTTCGTCTGCTGGGGCCTTGTCCCATTCACAATTATGACAACAAAAAATACCTCACCCACGCATGGGATGCGCGCCTACATTGCGGTTGCTTCACCATGGAGCCTGTCGGCTCGGTTGGAGCCGCTCCCGAAAACGTGGACTGGTTCTTCAAAACATATTACGAAAACGAGGACCTCGGCTTTTCCTGGATGCAAATCGGTCAGGAAAACAGCTTTGGCTACACCGAATTCTTACCGCAGCTGCGGATGCAGATCGAAAAGCTCACACAGCAAAAAGACGTTCAGATTATGAAGATGTGTGACGCGGGTGCATGGTTCAAAAAGACTTACGCGAGTACGCCTGCAACATCTGTTGTCGCGCTTGACAACTGGGATACAGGAAGTGATGCACAATCAGTTTGGTACGACTGTCAAAGCTTTTCTGCCAATCTTTTCCGTTTTGAAAAAAGCATCTTCATTCGCTCGTGGCATCTGTTCGACGACCGCGTGCCCGAGCATTACATCACCGAAAAATGCACCACGTTTGATGCGGTGTATGAAAATTTGCCGCTTGTCGATGCACTTTTCTGGAACGACGGCGAGAATTATAAGAGCGGTATTCAAATCGATGCCGATGCCACGTTCTTTGAGGCCGAGCGTCGCAGCGAGGATTCCTTGGCAGCCGTATGGCAGGGGGGCGAGGTTGCTTTCTTGCCTGACCGCATCAAAATCACCGCACCTGTTCTTCGCTTTTGGGCAATGCGCGCAAGCTGCTTGAAAGCAGTAGGAAATACCATTCAATATAACTATAAAGGAACACCTTATGACTTGGAGATTGTCGGTGCTGATGTCAAGCAAGAGGCCGACCACATCTCCATCACCCCTAACAGCGGCACGTGCGAGCTCATCCCGCGCCGCGCAAAGTCACTTTGATACAAACCTCATCGGATTTATTTTTGAAGAAGGGTAGGAAAATACATCTATGATCAAGGTACAGGACCTGACCAAAATTTACAAAAGTAAAAACCGTACAAATTGCATAGCACTCGACCATGTTTCTTTCACCTTGCCCGACAATGGCATGGTGTTCGTTTTGGGTAAGAGCGGTAGCGGTAAATCTACGCTGCTCAACCTGCTTGGCGGACTTGACGGCTTTGAATTTGGAGAAATCTATTTTGAAGATGAACGACTTTCCAAATTCACAAAATACGATTTTTATGATTACCGTTGCCGCCACATCGGTTTTGTGTTCCAAGACTTCCATTTGCTCGAGGAGCTGACGGTTGAGGAAAATATTGCTTTGGTGCTTGATTTGGAGAGTGCTGAGCATGGCAATTTAATCACGGATGCACTTGCAAAAGTGGGATTGGAGCAATATGCATCCCGTTATCCGCGTGAGCTCTCGGGTGGACAAAAGCAACGCGTTGCCATGGCGCGCGCTATTGTCAAAAATCCTGAGGTCATTTTGTGCGACGAGCCCACGGGCAACCTCGATGCCGAAAACTCTCGCCAAATTTTGAATCTGCTTAAGGAGTTTTCCCAAACCAAGCTGGTTATTATAGTATCTCACAATGTTCCCGATGCCGAGAATTATGCTGATCGTATTTTAGAGCTGCGCGATGGTCAGATTATACGTGACGATGTTCGCCGTGACGGTTACTCCAATGTATTTGACATCAACGAAGAGGGTACCTTGATCCTGCCTTACAATAAAACGCTTTCCGGTGAACAGATCGATAACATGGTAGAGGGGATTCGCAAGGGCGAGGTCAAAAAGGTCGTGCAAAACGACGATGGCTTCCATAAGGTTGGGGAATTGGACTTCCGTGGTCGTCTCTATTCGCGCCGCAATTCGGGCCTGTCGCTTAAAAAGACGCTTTCCCTAACGCGCACGATGATGCGAGGAAAGTTTACGCGTTTTTTGGTAGCGGCTATTACGGCAACGCTCATTGTTTCTTGCTTCGCTGTTTTCCAATCCTTTTTAAATTACGGTGTCAACACATCTCTCTCGCACGCAATGATTGCAAATGGTGAACCCGTTATGGCTTATCAAAAGGCCACCATCAGCGGCGGAACAGAAATGCTGGATGTCTCCTCCCTGATTCATATCAATGGGGAAGATTTGGAAGCCTTCCGCAATACTGCCTACGGTGACCGTATGCATATTTTGTACGATCACACAATGATGCTTTCAAATGGAAGCAACACCATTGGTGCAAAGAAAAATTATGATGCCACCAAAAATGCCGCAGATTTTTATATTCGTGAAACCTACGGTGTTTTGCAATGTGATATAGCGCTTTTGAAGCACCTCTTTGGTAAAGATATTGAAAGCCGTGTGCTGGCGGGGAGTTTGGATTGTCCCAATAACGGCATTATCATCACCGACTACGTTGCAGACTCTATTCTTTATGGAAACTCTATTCAATATAAAGACTATGAATCCATCATTGGTGTGTATTATTCTCCGCGAGACAAGCAAAAGTACGGTGTTATTGATGCCATTATTGATACCGGTTATCATCAAAAATACGATGATTTAAAGGCGCGTATGGATGCTTTGAAGGATAGCAAAGATACGGAAGGGCTTGAAGATTTGCGTAACTCCGACGAATTTTTGCATTTTGCGGAATACGTGCAGCTTGTGCTGGGCATCAGCTATACCTTCTCCAATGATTACATAGCCGATATGAGCTCCTCCGCCGATTTTATGGAGCTCGGTATCCCTGCAAGTCTTGCTTTTAACATTGGTGAAAAAGAATATCGACCCTATAATATCCCGAACATTTATGACGGTGCAAGCTCCGAAATGTCAATTGCTCTTGGAGAGGCTGTTCTTCCGGTTGCGCTCTTTGATAGTATTGCAGGAACAAAATATGAAGAAAATGGCCTTGATGGATTTACTCCTACCGAAATCACTATTACTTTTTATTCCCGTGATAAAATAGAGCTTGGAAGACGCACATTTACCGTTTCTCGTCTGATAACAGACAAAGAGGGAACCGAAATCTATCTTAGCACAGAGGATTTTTTGGCGGCAAGACCCTTGATGACGTCGCCCTATGCACTGTATTTTGATGACGTTCGTTCTGCAAGTGTTCTCAACGAAATAGCAGACGAGCGCAACTTTGTTGCAAAAAATGTTGAAAATAATATGGCTACCAAGCTCTATCGCCTCATTGTTACATTCTCTGATCTGTTCCGCCTGTTTGAGGCATTCCTGCTTGCCATTTGTGTCATTTACCTTTGTGCGTTCGGCTCTAACGTTATTCAAAGACACAAATATCAGGTTGGTATCATCAAATCACTTGGTGGCAAAACCATCCAAATTGCAAGCATCTTTTTGGCGCAGCCCCTGGTGGTTGGCGTTCTCATCGTTGCGCTTTCCGGCTTTGGCATCTGGGGAGCTACTGCGGCGGCGAATGCCATTCTGCTTAACTCTATGCAAACGCATATGGAGTTGGAGATTCGTCTCTTTAACATCATTGAGTTTTATCCGGAGTTGGCGGTAATCGATCTCGTTCTCGTTGTTCTTCTGACAATGATCTCCGCGTTTGCACCTGTTTGGGCAATTCACAACATTAAGCCCATTAATATCATTAAGGCGAAAGAATAAAACAACAGTGGGGATGCCGCATATCGGCATCCCCCTCAAACCTGATTTTTAAACAACAGTATGAAAAAAACAAGACTTACAACCATTCCGACCGATATCCCCGAGCGACTCTTGCCGCTCCTTTGCGGTGCGCCTGTTTGGGATAGTAGTTGCTCTCCCGAGGCTCGTGTGCTTTTTGTCGAAAAAGAGGGCGGTATCTATCTCAAATCCGCCGCGGTGGGAACGCTCTCGCGCGAAGCCGAAATGACGCGCTTTTTCCATTCGCGTGGGATGGGCACCGAGGTGCTCGACTATTTCACCGAGAACGGCAAGGATTGGTTCCTAACCGCCGCCGTTAAGGGAGAAGATTTGACGCACGAGTTCTATACAAGTCAACCAGAACGCCTTTGCGACACCTTGGCGGAGCGCTTGCGAATGCTCCACGAGTGCGACACCGTAGGTTGTCCCGTACCCGACCACACCACCGGATATCTTGCACGTGCCGCCCAAAACTACCAAACGGGCAACTACGACAGCACACATTTCCCCGACAACTGGGGCTATGCTTCCGCCGCGGAAGCGTGGTCTGTTTTGGAGAAAAACAGTCACCTATTGCAAAGAAACACGCTTTTGCACGGCGACTATTGTCTGCCCAACGTGATGTATAACGGTTGGGATTTCAGCGCTTTTATCGACGTTGGCAACGGCGGCATAGGAGACCGCCACGTCGACCTCTTTTGGGGTGCGTGGACGCTTTCCTTTAACTTGCACACCGATGCTTACCGCGACCGCTTTTTTGACGCCTACGGGCGCGACCGCGTAGACGAGGAAAAACTCCGCATCGTCGCGGCGGCAGAAGTGTTTGGATAACCTTTTTGCGAAGGAGAGAGAATATGAACATCAGAAGAGCTAATGAGCGTGATATTGCAGGCATCAATGCACTTTTGTATCAGGTGCACCGCATCCACGCCGAAGGGCGTCCCGATATCTTCCGTCTGGGGAACAAAAAATACAACGACGAGGAGCTGTGCGCCATTATCGCCAATGTTACCACGCCCATATTCGTAGCGGTGGATGAGAACGAAACCGTTCTTGGTTATGCCTTTTGCATCTATGAAGAAGTCAAAAATAACCCCTCGCTGATGGATCGCAAGACCGTTTACATCGACGACCTTTGCGTCGATGCCACTCGTCGCGGCGAGCACATCGGTACAGCCCTCTACGACTATGTAAAAGAAGAAGCGAAAAGGGAGGAATGCTCTGCTGTCACCCTCAACGTTTGGTGCCTCAACGAGGGCGCTATGCGCTTTTATGAAAAGTGCGGCATGAAGCCCTTAAAGGTTGTGATGGAGCAAGAACTTTTGCTTTGATTCGAAGATGCGAAGAAATATAGTGAAATAATACATCTTGTTTCCTGTTTTTCTTCAAAACACAATATCTTGTAGGAAACATCCAAGATTGTATAAAAAATAACAATCATTTTTTGTCGTTTCCCGTTGACAAAATAGGCAAGTAATGCTATAATAAAAGGCGTATGAATAACGTTCCCGCGTGACTGACGGAAATAGTGGACCAAACCACGTGGAGCCGGGAATTTGAACGCCGACCGTCTGGGCAGTTTTGCACGCAACAAAACTGTCCTTTTGTTGTCCGTGGGCATCAATATAAGCGAGAAAGAGAGGTATAAACAATGGCAAATTTTGCAAAAGCATGGGTTGGCTTCAATCTTGGTGATTGGTGCGAGACCATTGACGTAAGAGATTTTATTCAAAAGAACTATACACCTTATGAGGGCGACGAGAGTTTTTTGGCGCCTCCGACCGCACGCACGCTTCGTCTCAAGGAGAAATTGGATGCAAAGCTGAAGGAAGAGCGCGACAAGGGTGGTGTGATTGGTATCGACACCGAAACCGTTTCCTCTCTCACCGCATATCCTGCGGCTTATCTCGATCAAGAGGATGAACTTATTGTGGGACTGCAAACTGCCGAGCCTTTGGTTCGCGGTGTCAACCCCTTTGGCGGCATCCGTATGGCAAGAAGCGCCTGCAAGGCTTACGGAACAGAGCTTTCCGAGGAGATCGAAAAGTCCTTCCGCTTCCGCACCACGCACAACGATGGCGTTTTCCGCGTTTATACCGATACTATGCGCGCTATGCGCCACGCGGGGATCCTGACAGGGCTTCCCGATGCTTACGGGCGCGGACGCATCATTGGCGACTATCGCCGTATCCCTCTTTACGGCATTGATTTTCTCATTGAGGAAAAGAAAAAAGACAAGCAAGAGCTTGGCAAAAAAGGAATGACCGAGGAGGTCATGCGCCTTTCTGAAGAGCTCTATAAGCAAATTGAGTTTCTTGGCAAACTCAAGGAGATGGCAGCCCTCTACGGCTGTGATATCTCGCGTTCCGCGGAAAACGCGCAGGAGGCGATCCAATGGGTCTATTTCGGCTACCTTGCTGCAAACAAGGAGCAAAACGGGGCGGCGATGTCACTTGGTCGCGTTGGCACGTTCCTTGATATTTATATTGAGAGAGACATTCAAAACGGCATCTTGACCGAAGAGGGTGCACAGGAGCTGATCGACCAATTCGTTATGAAATTGCGTATGATCCGCCACTTGCGCACACCCGAATACAACGAGCTTTTTGGCGGTGACCCGATGTGGATCACCGAAGCCGTTGGCGGTGTTGGCGAGGATGGCAGACCCCTTGTCACCAAGAACGCTTACCGCTTCCTGCACACGCTCTACAACCTCGGTTCTGCTCCCGAGCCCAACCTGACGGTGCTGTGGTCGAACAAGCTGCCAGAGCCCTTTAAGCGTTACTGCGCGCGCGTTTCCATTGATACCGATTCCATTCAATACGAGAGTGATGACCTTATGCGCCCCCGCTTTGGCGACGATTACGCCATTGCCTGCTGCGTGAGTGCTATGAAGGTTGGCAAGCAGATGCAGTTCTTTGGTGCGCGTTGCAACCTTCCCAAAATTCTTCTCATGGCGCTCAATGGCGGACGTGATGAAAAATACGATATGCAAATCGGTCCTGAAATGCCCGTTATGGATGACGAGATTTTGGACTTTGATAAGGTGCGCCAACGCCTAGATTTCTATATGAACTGGCTGGCAGGTGAATACGTGAATACGATGAACGTTATTCACTATATGCACGATAAATATGCCTATGAAAAGACGCAACTCGCGCTCCACGACACCGATGTCGAACGCTTGATGGCATTTGGCGCGGCAGGGCTTTCGGTCATTGCCGATAGCCTTTCGGCAATCAAGTTTGCAAAGGTTCATCCTGTTCGCGACGAGCGCGGACTCATCAGCGGTTTTGAGGTCGAGGGAGACTTCCCGAAATTCGGCAACGACGACGGACGGGTGGATTCGATAGCAGAAGAGCTACTCGATAAATTCATTGCGGCTCTGCGTCAAACGCCTACCTATCGAAACGCTGTTCACACCCTTTCTGTTCTGACGATTACAAGTAACGTCGTTTACGGCAAAAAGACGGGAGCCACTCCCGACGGACGCCGTGCCGGTGAGCCCTTTGCTCCCGGTGCCAACCCGATGCACAACCGCGAGACCTGCGGAGCTTTGGCGTCGTTGAATTCGGTTGCAAAGCTTTCCTACGATTCTTGCCGCGACGGCATTTCCAACACCTTCTCCATCGTTCCCGAGGCACTCGGCAAAACGCACGAGGAGCGCATCAATAATCTTGTTGAGATCTTGGGCGGCTATTTCAATCACAACGCCCACCACATCAATGTGAATGTTCTCAACCGTCAAAAGTTGATAGACGCTATGGAAAATCCCGAGCTGTATCCCAACCTTACTATTCGTGTTTCGGGTTACGCGGTCAACTTCCACAAGCTCTCCCTTGAGCAGCAAAAAGAGGTTATCAGCCGCACCTTCCATGAAGTGATGTAACAGATGAAAGGTTACGTACACAGTATTCAATCCCTTGGCACGGTCGATGGACCGGGCGTGCGCTCGGTCGTCTTCCTGTCGGGGTGTCCTCTGCGTTGCATCTATTGCCACAATCCCGACACGTGGGAACGAAAGGAGAGTCAACTGACCGAAGCCAACGAATTGGCAGAGAAGCTCTTGCGCTTTTATTCCTACATCAAAAATGGGGGCGTGACCTTTTCGGGCGGGGAACCGCTTTTGCAAGCGGATTTTGTTACTGATGTGGCAAAAATTCTGAAAAAAGAGGGACTGCACATCGCCATTGATACTTGCGGCGTTCCAATGGCGTCTGCCGCCGAGCGCTTGCTTGAGGTAGCTGACCTCTTCCTCTTGGATATCAAAATGACCACCGAAGAGGACTATAAACGCTACACGGGTGGCAGTTTAGAGGCAACAATGGCTTTTCTCGACCGTCTCGAAAGGATGGGGAAGGATACGTGGGTTCGCCACGTAGTGGTTCCTAATCTCAACGACACCGAAGCAGACATCCTACGGTTTGCAGAATTGATAAAAGGCTACCGTTGTATTAAAAAGGTGGAATTGTTACCATTCAAAAATCTATGCCTTGAAAAATACCGCGCGCTGAACATCCCATTTCCGCTTGAAGGAACACCGCCGATGAAGGCGGAGGAGCTTGAGAAGTTGGAACGAGTGCTTGAGAGCGCGATAAAAAATAATTGAACCCCGCAGAGAAAAAGTTTTGGTCAAGCTTTTTCAAAAGCTTGCGGGGTGGAGGGGCGGCGCCCCCCCATATTCGGCGCTTTTCTTTTTTGATAACTTTTTTCTTTTGCGCCTTTTTCGGCAAAAGAAAAAAGTGGCTGACAAGTTTTTGTAAATAAACAGGTTGTTTATCAACATAAACTCCG
>SVQS01000060.1 GCA_015065205.1 Oscillospiraceae bacterium | reverse complement strand
CCACGCACCTCCTTCCCTATTTCTGCTTTTATTGTACCACAAAAAGAGAAATTTGTAAAGAGTATGAAATAAAAAAGATACGGGAAATCTCGTTTGAGATTTCCCGTATCTTTCAGTCTACTTTATATCCTTGTCCACGAACTGTTTTGATAACCATTCTTTCGGTAACGGTGGCGATCTTGCGTCGTAAATAGCAGACGTGAACATCTGTTTTGTTGGCAGATGATTCGCCTATAAGGGTGGAAAGTTCCTCTCGCGAGACGACCTTTCCACGATTGGCAAGCAACGCGGATATAACGCTTGCTTCCTTGGGGCGTAGCGTTAGCGTGGCATCACCAAGATTCAGCAAATTCCCCTCAAGAATTATTTCGAGGTTGTTTTTGTCTCTCTTATGCTGTTCCCTCTCTTGCGCGGTCGCATCAAGAAGTGCAACCTCCTCGCGCAAAATACGCATTTGAAATGGGCGGTGCAAAATCATAGAACAGCGCCGTTCGGCATCGAGCTGTGACACTTCAAAATGTCGGGTGAATCCAACAATGCGCGCGTTGCTACCTGTTTTCTCAGGAATTGATGCACTATCGAGATCAATGAGGATGAGAGCATTCTCGCGTGCGGTGGGAGCGGAGTTGATTTGCACCGAAAAGTGCATAGCTTCAAGCTCCAGCTCCAACATACGCGCGAAAACGGCATCCTCCGAGAGGATTAGAATATTGCCTCTCATTTGACAACAATGTTGATGATCTTGTTGGGAATGCTGATTTCTTTGATAACAGTCTTGCCCTCGATGAAAGGAACAATCTTTTCGTTTGCCTTGGCAGCAGCAATAGCATCGGCGGCAGGACAGTTGAGGGGCAATTCGATGGTGGCTCTTACCTTGCCGTTGACCTGAACGGCTACCTCTACGGTGCTATCCACGGTCTTGGCTTCATCCCACAGGGGCCACTCGGCAAGCGAGCAGAGTCCCTTGCCGCCAAGGTCTTGCCACATTTCCTCAGCAAGGTGAGGAGCGAAGGGGCAAAGCAGGCGAACAAGAATACCGAGCTCATCACAAGTGAGAGTTCCCTTGTCGTAAATATCATTGAGAAGTCCCATCATAGCCGCGATTGCGGTGTTGAATTTGAGATCTTCAATATCAAGAGATACCTTTTTGATAACCTTATGAATGGAGGATGTCAGCTTAGGTGTCTCGCCACTTCCCTTTGCCATATCCATCAGATCTGCAAATCTTTCAAGGAATCTCTTACAGCCCTTCATAGAGCTTTCGTTCCAAGGAGCTGCACTTCCGTAGTCACCCATAAAGAGGACGTAGGTGCGCAGAACGTCAGCACCGAATACGTCGACCATATCGTTGGGGTCTACTACGTTGCCACGGGATTTGGACATCTTCTCACCGTCGGAGCCGAGAATGAGTCCCTGCGCGGTTCTCTTTGCGTAAGGCTCTGCTACAGGAACAACACCCAGGTCGTAGAGGAACTTATGCCAGAAACGAGAGTAAATCATATGGCGCGTAACGTGCTCCATACCGCCGTTGTACCAGTCAACAGGCATCCAATATTTCAGCTTTTCGGGGTCAGCCAATGCTTCGGTATTGTGAGGATCGATATAGCGCAGGAAGTACCAGGAAGAGCCTGCCCATTGCGGCATAGTGTCGGTCTCGCGCTTTGCAGCACCGCCGCACTTGGGACAAGTGCAGTTGACAAAGGACTCGATTTTTGCCAATGGGCTCTCACCGCCCTCGCCGGGCTCGAAGTTCTTAACCTCGGGCAGACGCAAAGGCAACTCACTGTAAGGTACAGGAACGATGCCGCAAGCGGGACAGTGAACGATCGGGATAGGCTCACCCCAATATCTTTGGCGGTTGAATGCCCAGTCTTTCATCTTATATTGAACGCCCATATCGCCGATTCCCTCTGCGGAGAGGTGCTCGATCATACGCGCGATGGAGTCCTTCTTGTTATCAAAGCCATTGAGAAAATCGGAGTTGACCATTTCACCGTCACCTGTGTAAGCGCCGGTAGTGATGTCTCCACCCTTGATGACTTCAACAATGTCGATGCCAAACTTCTTTGCAAATGCCCAGTCACGCTCGTCGTGTGCAGGAACTGCCATAATGGCACCTGTGCCGTATCCCATCATAACATAGTCGGAAATGTAGATGGGAATTTCCTTGCCCGAAACGGGATTGATAGCAGTCAAACCGTCGATGCAAACACCGGTCTTATCCTTAACAAGCTGGGTGCGCTCGAACTCGGTCTTCTTGGCACACTCTTCGCGATAAGCGTCAAGAGCGTCGATATTGGCGATCTTATCTCTGTTCGCCTCGATGATAGGATGCTCGGGCGCGATAACCATAAAGGTAACGCCAAAGAGCGTATCGGGACGGGTTGTATAGATGCGAAGCTTTTCGTCGATTTCTTTGAGGGAGAAGTTAACGAACGCACCTGTGGATTTGCCTATCCAGTTGACCTGCTGTTGCTTAACATTGGGGAGATAATCTACTTCTTCAAGTCCTTGCAAGAGCTTGTCGGCATATTCGGTGATGCGCAGATACCAAACGGTTTTGGATTTTTGAACGATGGCACTGTGGCAAATGTCACACTCGCCGCCCTGCGAATCCTCGTTGGAAAGAACGACCTTACAGCTAGGACAATAGTTAACCAGCGCGTTATCACGGAAAACAAGTCCGTTCTCGAACATTTTCAGGAAGATCCATTGCGTCCAGCGATAGTAATCCTCTTCGGTGGTATCCACAACGCGCGACCAATCGAAGGAAAAACCAACTCTCTTGAGCTGAGATGTAAACTTTTCGATATTGCGGTCGGTAACGATTCTGGGATGGAGATTGTCCTTAATGCAGTGTTCTCGGTAGGAAGTCCGTATGCATCAAAGCCTATGGGGAACAATACGTTATATCCCTGCATACGTCTTTTGCGAGAAACGACCTCAAGACCGGAATATGCCTTGATGTGGCCAACGTGCATACCGTGTCCGCTGGGATACGGGAACTCGACAAGGTTGTAATATTTGGGCTTGGAGCTGTTGTCCTGTGCTTCAAAAGCGTGTTCCTCTTCCCATCTCTTTTGCCATTTGGGTTCAATTTGCTTAAAATCGTATTTCATATCTGTTCCTCCTTGTTGGCGGCCTCTGCAGCCTCATCGATGCCAACAAAATGTATTTCCTCGGCGTCGCCGTAAAGTTTTTCAAGCTGATAAAAATCGCGCAGCTCGCGGCTGAAAATATGCACCATTACGTATCCGTAGTCAATAACTATCCAGCCGTCGCTGTCTCTGCCCTCATAATGCAAGGGGTTGATGCCGCAAAGGGAGAGCTTATATTCAACCTCGCCGCCAAGAGACTTGACGTGTGTGTTGGAGTTACCTGTGGCAATAACGAAATAGTCGGTGATAACGGTTTGGTCGTTGACGCGGAGCACCTTTAGCTTGTATGCCTTCTTGGCATCGAGCACGTCAAAAATCGCGTGTGCCATTTCCTCGGATGTGGACTCGGGCGTCAGCGAGGGGATTTTTTCTTGCATTGTTTGATCCATTTTTTATGCTTCCTTTCAATAGGGTTTAAAGACAAGCGGAAGGGCTTTTTCCTCCGCCACATAGACATTGTGAAACTCGGAATTCTGCACACGGTGGAACAAACCGTCAGTATCAAAATCCGAAAGTTCGATAGGGCTTTCGGGATAGGTCAATTCATTGATTTGACGGCAAGCTCCCTCACGATTGAGAACGTAATACCAAGCACCGCTCTTCCCTTGAACCGCCTGCCCTGCAAGTGTTTGCATAGGAACGGTATCGGGGTCACATTCGCGCAAAATTTTGCTCAAGCGAACAATCTCTCCAACGCCGATATCGGTCTGCACACCGGTAAGCGATGCTCCCGCCAAGCGGAAATAGTCGGGAGGAGTTAAGTCACGGCATCTTTGTGCAAAAGCGCGCAAAAACAACTTTTGCGCATCGAGGCGACCGAGGTCGGCGTTGACATACCCTGCGCGATAGCGCACAAAATGCTCGGCAGTTTTGCCATCAAGATGCTGCCTTCCCGCCTCGAGCGAGATGTGCAAATCTTGTGCGGGGTCGTGATATTCCATTTTTTGTGGCACATCAATATCCACGCCACCAACCGCATCGACCATTTTGCAAAAGAGGTCAAGCTTGACAACGGCAAAATGGTGGATTGGTACGCCGAGAGCGGACGAGAAAAAGTCTTTGATACCACTCTCTCCAAAGGTTGAGAGTGCTCCATTGAGCTTTTTGTAGTCCTTCTCTGTATATTCCGCATAGGTGTCGCGTGGAATTTGCAGAATAGATGCGCATTTTTCATCCTCGTTGATACTCACGACAAGAATACTGTCGGCAAGCCCCGAGGCGCGGTCACACCCCAAAAGAAGTATGCGCGTGACGCGTTCTTTTTGGAAAAGGCCTGCGGTAGGTTCTGCATCGGTTGGCTCCTGCGCTCCAACAAAAAGCGCCGTTGCACACAGAACCACCCCTAGAAGAATTCCGCAAAGCTTGATATACGTTCTCATCCTTACACCTCTCTTTGAAATATGTAACGATGAGAGTGGTTTTTATTTTTGAATTATTTTGCATCTTTTGCCGCTTCGACCAAAAGCTCATTGCGTGCGCGGATGGTGTCTTCATCGATGGGGGCACCCTCGGCAAGCAGATCCTTGAGCGTGTGCTCATAGGAAAGCAGAAGCGTAGCTCGCAAATGACGCTCGCGCTCTTCCCTTGTCATCAGTTCAGGCTCGGCACCAAAAAAGTAGCGGCGCAAGAGCACGCAGGAAGAAAAGGTGCGAGAATCGTCGATATAATCGGCAAGATACAAGAGCTTTTCGGTAAGTGTCATACCCGCGTGTCCCGTGGTGTGCCAACGCACCGCATCAATGATGATGGGGTCGGCAAACTGTGGAAAGTCGCGCACGATGCGCGCTGCTGCGGTTTTGGCATGATAGGTTTTGGGAGAAAGACGCTGCAAATCGTCAGTGGGAATATCGTAAGCCGCACAAAGTGCTTTCTGAGCTTCGGGTGTGAGCTCCTTTGTCAAGTCGTGCAAAAGTGCCGCCGCACGGAGCTGGAGCGTGTATTCGGGACAGTACAGGGCACAAAGCCGTGCGACCATCTCCTCAACTGCCGCCGTATGCACAAAGCGTTTTGGCGACATACTGCCCTTGACTGTCTCTCGCAGAGTACCGAGCATTTTTTCGGTTATCTTTATCATTATGCGCTACCTCTCTGCCCTTCAAACGTATAAATGGTTGTCACGAATGTATTTTTCTACCGATGCGGGGATGAGATTGGAAATATCTTCCCCATTTTTGAGTCTCTCACGCACGAGGTTTGAGGAAAGCTCGATAGGCTCTGTGACGATGCGGCGCACGACCTTGCCGTATTTCTCGTTGTAATCGGCAATTTTTTGCACGATCATTTTATCGAGCAAGGCATCCTTTTCGCGGCGAATGTAGACGGGATAGGAGAGTTTGAAAATCTCCTCGGGCTCGCGCCACTCATCAAGGGTGAGCATCATATCCGTGCCGCAAAGCAGAAACAATCGGCGGTCGGGACCTGTCAATTCGCGCAGAGTGTCGACGGTATAACTGCGTCCGCCGCGGCGCATTTCCATGTCGCTGACATATATCCCCTCGACATTCGAAAAAGCCAAACGGCACATCTCAAGGCGGTGGGCGGCATCTACGGGAACGTCCATCTCCTTATGTGGGGGTGTTGCAGTGGGGATGACATAGAGAAAATCCAGCCACATTTGCTCTATAAAGGCTTTTGCGGCAGCAATGTGTCCGTTGTGTGGCGGTGAAAAGGTGCCACCGTAAATTCCGATGCGTATCATTTTTTAGGCAGTTCGATAACAGGCTTCTTTTCAGATGCGCGGTAGAGGACGATCTTGCGCCCTACTACCGCTACGGGTTCGGCATCAAGCTGGGCAGCCAGCTCTTGCAGAAGCGCATAGGCATCCTCTCCGCTGTTCTCTAGAACGTTGAGTTTAATGAGCTCACGTGCCTCAAGTGCATCGGAAACGGTTTTGAGAAGATTTTCGGTCAGTCCGCCCTTGCCGATTTGCATAATGGTGGGAATTGGATTGGCAAGACTGCGCAGATAAGCTCTTTGCTTAGAAGTGATCATAAAAATCCTTTCGACGGGTTACGTTCCAGCCGTGCTCTTCGAGGATCTCAACGATCTCCTCGTCGATGGCGCAAACGAACCTGATAAACTGTTTTTGGTCAAGATAAATGTCGATGACGCCAACATCCTCGCCAAGGGCGATGGATGACACGTCTTTTTGAGAAAGCTCCAGAGCAGGTTTTTCCTTCTCATCGGAAAGAAGCACCAAATTGCTCTCGGTTAAGAGGAAAAATCCCCCGACCATTCCCCGCTTTGCCAAAAAGCGCACGGGAGCGTCTATCAATATACGACGCCCTAGCGACTCTTTGAAGCGCTTATAGGGCAAGAGCTTGATATACATAGCGAGGGGCAAGAGCACCGACGCCAGGAGCGCAACAGAGGCTCCAATGATGACGGCATATCTCCAATCGATGTTGGTAAAGATAGCCAGAATTGCACCCACGATAACGCCAAAGCGAACAGCCGTGGCACGAATAGTGGGAGCGGTGAAAAATTCGCTAAATTTCATATTTTGTAGTTACAGATACTCTTTCAATTTTTTTGCAAATGCACGAATGGCGATGCCGCGGTGAGATACCGAATGTTTTTCGGCGGCACTGACCTCGGCAAAGGTTTTGCCAAACTGCGGGAAATAGAACAAAGGATCGTAGCCAAAGCCGCCATTTCCGTGATATTCACGCAAGAGGATGCCACGGGACTCGCCACGCACCACAAACTCGCGACCATCGGGAAAGACGCAGGCAACGGCACAAACGTATGCCCCACCGCGCTCCTTGTCGGGTACATCACGCAGATTGTAAAGCAGGCATTGGTTGTTGCCCTCGTCGTCGTGATCCCCTGCAAAATGACATTTTGCCGCATATCGTGCGGAATATACGCCGGGCTCGCCGCCAAGTGCGTCAACGGTCAGCCCCGAATCGTCGGCTACGCCGATATATCCACTGTCTGCCGCGACGCGTGCCTTAATGAGAGCATTCTCTTCAAAGGTGGCGCCGTCCTCTTCGATGTCGCCCGTAATACCGACGTCATCGAGAGAGATAACTTCAACACCCGAAAGAAGCTCCGAGAGAAGCTGACGGAGTTCCTCTATTTTCTTTTTGTTGCGGGATGCAAGAACGATTTTCACAATGGTTCTCCTCATTCAAATAACGCTTTGACGAACTCGGCTTGGTCGAACTCCTGCATATCGTCGAGCTTTTCGCCCACGCCGATGAACTTGACGGGGATGTTCAATTCGCGACGAATGGAGATTACGATGCCGCCTTTGGCGGTACCGTCGAGCTTGTTCAGGATAAGACCTGTGAGTGCGGCCGCATTTTTGAACTCCTTGGCTTGGAGAATAGCGTTCTGACCGGTGGTTGCATCAAGAACCAAAAGGTTTTCGCGAGAAACACCGGGGAGCTCGCGGTCGATGACACGGTTGATTTTGGCAAGCTCGTTCATCAGGTTTGTTTTGTTGTGCAAACGACCTGCGGTATCGATGATGAGAACATCTGCCTTTTTATTTTTTGCCACGTGGCAAGCATCAAATACAACGGCAGCAGGATCACTACCTTCATTTTGGCGGACAAGCTCGACCTTGGCGCGCTCGCACCAGACGGCAAGCTGATCGATAGCGGCGGCACGGAAGGTGTCAGCCGCGGCAACAATGACCTTTTTGCCCTCTTTGCGGAGTCTGTTAGCAATTTTACCGATAGAGGTGGTCTTACCAACACCGTTGACACCGATGACGAGAATAACAGAGGGAGAGGTTTCGAGCTTGAGGTCTTCCCCCTCGCCGATCATACCCTCAAGAATTCTGTGAAGCGTTGCGGTGACCTGCTCTTTTTCCTTCAGGCGTCCGTCCTTGATCTGCTCACGAAGCTCATCGATAATATCCTCAGCGGCATTGACACCAACGTCGGCGCAGATGAGAACCTCTTCGAGTTCTTCGAGAAGATCCTCGTCGACCTTGACAAAGTTTTTGAGCAGGTCATCTATTTGTCCAAACAATGCGTTTTTGGTTTTTGTGAGCCCCTCGCGGACACGGCTCCAGAAGGACTTTTTCTCCTTTTTGCGTGTCTCCTCGGTCATAACCTCGGGCTCTTCTGCGGCTTTGGCTTCCGCTTCGGCTTTTGCTTTGGCTTCTGCCTCGGCCTTTGCCTTTGCTTCTGCTTCTGCTTCTGCTTCTGCTTCTGCTTTTGCTTTGGCTTCCGCTTCGGCCTTTGCCTTTGCTTCTGCTTCGGCTTTTGCTTTGGCTTCTGCTTCAGCCTTTGCTTTTGCTTCTGCTTCGGCTTTTGCTTTGGCTTCTGCTTCAGCCTTTGCTTTTGCTTCTGCCTCGGCCTTTGCTTTTGCTTCTGCCTCAGCCTTTGCTTTTGCTTCTGCTTCGGCTTTTGCTTTGGCTTCCGCTTCGGCTTTCGCCTTGGCTTCCGCTTCGGCTTTTGCCTTTGCTTCTGCTTCGGCCTTTGCTTTTGCTTTTGCTTCTGCCTCAGCCTTTGCTTTTGCTTCTGCCTCAGCCTTTGCTTTTGCTTCTGCTTCGGCTTTTGCTTTGGCTTCTGCCTCGGCCTTTGCCTTTGCTTCTGCCTCGGCTTTTGCTTTGGCTTCTGCCTCGGCCTTTGCCTTTGCTTCTGCTTCTGCTTTTGCTTTGGCTTCTGCTTCAGCCTTTGCTTTGGCTTCCGCTTCGGCTTTTGCCTTGGCTTCTGCTTCGGCTTTTGCTTTGGCTTCTGCTTCAGCCTTTGCTTTTGCTTCTGCTTCGGCTTTTGCTTTGGCTTCTTCTTCGGCCTTTTCGGCTTCTATTTTACGGAGTTCCTCTTGGGCCTGTTTTTCTTGTTCGCGTTTTTTTCTGCCAAAGAGTTTATCCAAAAATCCCATTCCACTCTTCTCCTTCCTTCTTGGAAATATCATTTACGTCCAGCATCAGGATCTTGGAGATACCGTGCTCGGGCATAGTTACGCCGTAGAGTCTATCGGCGGCGGCCATTGTACCGCGGCGGTGCGTGATCATAATGAACTGCGTGCCGTGGGAATAGCGCTTGATGTACTGTGCCAAACGCTCAACGTTGACTTCGTCAAGAGCTGCCTCGATCTCATCCAGAATACAGAACGGTGTGGGGTTGACCTGAATGGTTGCAAAGAACAACGCAACACCAACGAAAGCCTGCTCACCACCGGAGAGTTGCATCAAATTCTTGATGATCTTACCGGGAGGTGCGGCTTTGATCTCAATTCCGCTCTCGAGTACGTTCTCGGGATCGGACAGAGACAATTCGGCAGAACCTCCGCCAAAGAGCTCGGAGAATACGCGACCAAAGTTCTCGTTGATCTTGTTGAAGGAGTCGATGAAGGATGCCTTCATTTCAACCTCAAGTTGGCTGATGATGCCGTTCAGTTCCTTGCGTGCGGCTTCGAGATCGTTGATCTGCGCGCTCATATAGTCATAGCGCACCTTGACCTCTTCATATTTGTTGACAGCATCGAGGTCGACGTGACCGATTACACGTAGCTTATTGCGGCATTCGGTTTGCAGAGCCATCATCTCGGCGCGGTTCTCCTTGGTAACAGGAGGATAGCCGAGGGCTACTGCATCACTGCGAGTGAGCTCATAGTCATCCCAAAGCTTTGTGGCAAGCTTATCCTGCGTATCACGCAGATTGAACAGCTTGGATTCGCACTTGGTATGCTCGCGGAAAACGAGCTCCTTGTGGTTCATTCTATCACGAAGCTTGGCATTGA
>SVQS01000059.1 GCA_015065205.1 Oscillospiraceae bacterium | reverse complement strand
GTAACGGCACGTTCAATTTCTTCGGCACACTCGGATGTAATAACAATTACATTTGCCTGATAGTGCTTTCCTTCTCTGATGATGATTTGTTTGTCTTCAAGCTCCTTGATCTCATCATCAAGGTAAGGAAGCGGGATACCGGTTTCGAGACTGATCTGCTGAACAGTAAGTGCATCGTTATAGCAAGCACTAACAATATTCTGTCTGATCTTGCTCTGCATAAACTGCCAAAATTGGTTGGGACCCTGACCGCTATACATAGGGATCAATGTTTTGGGATTATAACTGAGTTCTCCAAGATTTCTTTCCATATTCATTCCTTCTTTCAATATTTTTCTTGACTTGAAAAGCAGATATTTTACCATGCTTTCGGTAATGTTAAGCAGAGACGAGATCTCGCTGCAAGAACGCCTCTCGATGTAATACATGATCGTTGCTTTTCGATATTTTTCGGATAGCAAAGTCAATTCTCGACGAAGAAGATAGATATCGCTACCATCATCTTCCAAAAAAAGTTCTTCCGAAGGGATATCTTCCGTCAATTCACAGGTTTTGTTTTTTAGCTTTTTTCTATACCACTGCTTATAAACGTTTCCCGCAACGCCCCACATAAAAGCGTAAAAAGCTTTATCATCGCGAATACTTGCGGCTGATTTTATCAACTCATACAAAATATCTTGCGAAAGATCTTCTGCTTCTTCTCGTGTGGGTGTTTTTGCCATACAATACGAGAATATCGTTTTGGATACTTCCTCGATTTTTTCGTGGAGTTCGATTTCGTTCATCTGCTCACCTCCTTGTTAGGTTTAGAAGCTTCTGCCTTAATAGTGAAAGAAAAATGATTTGGTTAATGTTTTTCTAAAAATATTATATCAATTTTTTTAAAATTTGTCAATCTAACGATAATAAAAAGCCCAACCTTCGTTTGAAGGTTGGGCGATTTTGTTTGAATTAGTGCAGGAAGCAACGCTCGGTGTCCTTATCGAAGAAGTGCATTCTATCCATATCGAAGCCGACGGTGATCTTCTCACCTGCGCGGGTGGTGGATCTGGAAGAAACGCGAGCGGTGAGTCTACCCTCTTCACCAACGGTGAGGTAGAGGTAAATTTCAGCACCCATAAGCTCGGTAACGTCAACGTCACACTCAACGGTTGCGCCATCACACTTAGCGATGGAGAGCTCGTCGTCGTGGATGCACTCGGGACGCAGACCTGCAACAACTTCTTGACCGATGTACTCTTGCAGAGATTCTGCTTCTGCCTTTTCTTGGGGCAACTTGAGCTCGTGACCTTCATAGATGAAGTAAACACCGTCTTCCTTCTTAACGAGTTGACCGTTGAGGAAGTTCATTTGAGGAGTTCCAATAAAGCCTGCAACAAAGATGTTAACAGGATTATCATACAGAGTTTGAGGATTATCAACCTGTTGGATGAGACCGTCCTTCATAACAACGATTCTGGTAGCCATGGTCATAGCTTCTACCTGGTCGTGTGTTACGTAAATGAAGGTGGTTTCTACGCGGTTGTGGAGCTTGGTAAGCTCAGTTCTCATAGTTGCACGAAGCTTTGCGTCGAGGTTGGAGAGAGGCTCGTCAAGCAAGAATACCAGAGGATCACGAACGATAGCACGGCCGAGTGCTACACGCTGCTTCTGACCACCGGAGAGAGCCTTCGGCTTACGATCGAGAAGGTGGGTGATATCGAGGACGCGAGCTGCTTCCTCAACCTTTTTCTTAATGGTTTCCTTCGGAACCTTGCTCAATTTAAGACCAAATGCCATATTTTCAAATACGGACATGTGGGGGTACAGAGCGTAGTTCTGGAACACCATTGCGATCTTACGATCCTTAGGTGCTACGTCGTTTACAAGACGGTCCCCAATAAAGAGCTCACCCTCAGTGATCTCCTCAAGTCCTGCGATCATACGGAGTGTGGTGGACTTACCGCAACCGGAAGGACCTACCAATACCAAAAATTCTTTATCTTTTACTTCCAGGTTGAAGTCGGAAACAGCGGTAACGCCGCCTGGATACTTCTTATAAATATGTCTGAGGGATAAACTTGCCATTATATTGACCTCCTTGGTGCCTCTTGCGAGATATATTTTTTATCGTATAATATTATAACAGATTTTGTGCAAAATTGGAAGATATTTTTCTCCCAAAATTTCTTCTTTTTTATTGTGCAATCTGCACAAGATTTTGAAGCGCGGGTGGTGTTCCCCAAGCGGGAAACACACCCGTTTTTTAATTTATTAAATTATGCCTTTTGGCGGCTTCTCATCGTCAGGGAAATGCGCTTTTTGGCAACGTCAACGCTGAGAACACGTACCTTTACAGCATCTCCAACCTTAACAACATCAGAGGGATGCTTTACAAAACGGTCGGAAAGCTGGGAAATGTGCACAAGACCGTCCTGGTGAACACCGATGTCAACGAATGCGCCAAAGTCGATAACGTTGCGCACGGTTCCCGTCAATTCCATATCGGGCTTGAGGTCTTCAATGCCGAGGATATCATCGCGCAGAATGGGAGGCGGAAGCGTATCACGCACGTCACGGCCGGGCTTTTCAAGCTCGCTTACGATGTCTTTGAGCGTAGGCTCACCGATGCCGAGCTTTGCGGCAACGTTGGCATACCCTTCCCCTTCAACCTTTGTGCTAAGGTCTTTGAGGTTGCCCTGTGCTACATCCTCTTTGGTGTAACCAAAGTTTGCAAGCAAGGTGGCTGCTGCCTCATAGGATTCGGGGTGAACACCTGTGTTATCGAAGATTTCCTTACCGCCGGGAACACGCAAGAAGCCTGCTGCCTGCTCATAAGCCTTGGCACCGATACGCGGAACCTTTAAGAGCTGTGCGCGGTTGGTAAACTCGCCGTTCTCTTCGCGATACTTAACGATGTTACGCGCGGATGTGATATTGATACCCGAAATATAGGAAAGAAGCGAATAGGATGCGGTGTTGATATCAACGCCAACGGCGTTTACGCAATCCTCTACTACGCCGCCCAAAGCTTCATCAAGGCGCGCTTGCTTCATATCGTGCTGATACTGACCGACACCGATGCCCTTGGGATCGATTTTGATAAGCTCCGCCAGAGGGTCTTGCAGACGGCGTGCGATGGAGACCGCACTTCTCTGCATAACATCGAATTCCGGGAATTCCTCGGCTGCGAGCTTGGATGCCGAGTAGATGGATGCACCTGCTTCGCTGACGACGATATATTTGGTGTCCTCGGGAATTTCCTTGAGCAGTCCTGCTACAAAGATCTCACTCTCCTTGGATGCCGTACCGTTACCGATGGCGATGACGTCTACGTTGTGACGGGTGATGAGGCGCTTCATAATGGATTTGCTCTTCTCGATCTCTTCGCGAGGCTTAACGGGATAGATAACGGCGGTGTCGACAACCTTACCGGTCTTATCGACAACTGCGAGCTTACAGCCGTGTGCATAGCCGGGGTCAAAGCCGAGAACGGTCTTGCCCTTCAGGGGCGACGCCATCAAGAGGTGGCTGAGGTTATCGGCAAATACCTTGATAGCACCCTCGCAGGCGTTATCGAAAATATCACTGCGAATCTCACGCTCGATAGAGGGCGCGATGAGACGGTCGTAGCTATCGAGAATAGCGGCAGAAACGTACTTTTCGGCAGGGCTCTGGTTGTTGAGCAGAATTTGCGAAAAAAGGTAGTTAAGAACGATTTCGGGAGCGATGGCAATGCTCGCCTTGAGGAAATCTTCCTTTTCTCCGCGGTTGATAGCGAGAACGCGGTGAGGAAGCACCTTTTTGAGTGCTTCTGCGTACTCGTAGTATTGAGAATATACAGAATCCTCTTCCTTTGCCGCCTTAGAGGAAAGTGTACCGAACTCGAAGGTCAGGCGACGGAGCTCTTTGCGGAACTCTGCGTTATCGGAAATATCCTCTGCAATGATATCCTTTGCGCCTTGAATGGCTTCTTCAACAGAAGCAACACCCTTTTCTTCGTCGATGAACGCCTCTGCCTGAACCTCGATCGCGGGCTCGTAGGTGGGCTCTTGCGCGATGATGAGGGCTGCCAGAGGCTCGAGTCCCTTTTCTCTTGCCACGGATGCGCGCGTTTTGCGGTGTGGGCGGAAGGGACGGTAGATGTCGTCAACCTCGGTGATGGTGACGGCTGCTTCGATGGCTGCCGCAATTTCGGGAGTCATCTTTTCCTGTGCGGAAATGAGGTCAAAGACCTCTTGCTTTCTCTTTTCAATGTTGCGCAAGAAGTTGAGGCGATCGTTCAGATCACGTAAAACGTTGTCGTCAAGGCTACCCGTAACCTCTTTACGGTAACGCGCAATAAAGGGGATGGTGTTGCCCTCATCGATCAGTTCAACCGTCTTTTCGACGTGTTCGACCTTGATGTTAAATTCTTGCGAGAGTTTTTCAATAATGTTCATCGTTGTAGCAGTTCCTTTCTGTTGGGACATAGAATTTATGATTGATTGAGCGCTGTGATTTCTGCTTCGGAGAGCTCTCGCCATTCGCCACGCGAAAGCGTGGGATCAAGCGACAAGGGACCAAAGGTGATGCGCTCGAGATAGGTAATTTGATTATGGACGGCTTCCATCATGAGTTTGATTTGATGGTATTTGCCCTCGGTGAGGGTGATTTGCCCTTCCCTCTCGTCCGTCAAAATGACGGTGCAGGGTTTGGTTAGATAGCCGCCAATGTCGACGCCTGATTCCAAGGCGGAAACATCGTCCTCGGAGAGCGGAAACTTGACGCGGAAAGAATAGGTTTTTGCGACGTGGCGTTTGGGTGAGAGGAGACGATGCGAGAGCTGCCCGTCGTTGGTCAGGAGCATCAATCCAAGAGTATGCTTATCGAGGCGACCGCACGGGAACAGCCCCATCTTTTGGTATTCCTCGGGCAAAAGCTGTATGACGACCTGCTCTCCGTGACTATCTTCTGTTGCGCTAACGTAGCCATCAGG
The DNA here is from genome assembly GCA_015065205.1 of Oscillospiraceae bacterium. Lineage (GTDB taxonomy): Bacteria > Bacillota > Clostridia > Oscillospirales > CAG-272 > UMGS1865. The sequence goes on along the minus strand of SVQS01000059.1, from coordinate 4,999 downwards.
CTTGTTGAGCATCACATAAACGAACTCTCTCCACTTCACGACTCTGCCGCAAAATGTGATGGAATCGGTGGCGGGATCGACCTGCATATCTGCTTTGGTGGCGGGGATTCCGTTGACCGTGATCTGCCCTGCCTTAGCGGCTTTTGCAGTTTCTTTTCGGCTTGCAATTCCACATTCCGAAAGCAATTTATCCAGTCGCATTCCCTGTCCTCCATGCTTGCAAATTTCCATATTTTGAAAAATCAAAAATACATATTTATTATACCATATTTACTATATATTGTCAATAGAAATAAGGGGTTTTAGCGACAAAAAAGGATAGCAATTTGCTATCCTTTTTGGTGTTATAAGATAATCTCTGCCAGCGTGCGGCGGTCAATTTTGCCGTTGGGGGTCAGAGGCAGGACGGGCAGGTGGCAGAGGGCGGCGGGCATCATATATTTGGGCAGATGCTCGCGCAGATACGCGGTGAGGGTTTCCTTTTCGGTCTCTCCCGCATAGAAAAGTTTGATGCGACTGCCGATGGAATCGTAAAGGCAGCAAGCACGGCTGATGCCCTCGCACTTTTGTGCAGCAGCTTCAATTTCGCCAAGCTCGATGCGGTGCCCCATGTGCTTAATTTGCGCATCGCGGCGGCAAACAAACACGAGTTCTCCTCTCGCATTGCGATAAGCGAGATCGCCTGTGCGATAGACACGCTCGGGATATGCGTTCTGCAACGGGTTTTGCACAAATGCTTCATCGGTACGGGTGGGGTCATTGTAATATCCCATCGTTACGCAAGTACCGCGCAAATAGATTTCGCCAATCTCTCCCTCTTCAGCTTCGGTGCCGTCCTCGCGGATGAGCATCAGGTCGGTATTGCGGAACGGATGTCCAATGGGTACGGACTCTCCCTCTTCTAATTCGCGCGTAGCGGGCCAAACGCAGGACATTCCCGTGGCCTCGGTTGGCCCGTAGAGGTTAAAGAATTTAGCTTCGGGGAATGTTTTGCGCCACATTGCATACTGACTTGGGGGAAAAACCTCGCTGCCAAATGCGATCGTTGTGAGATACTTTGGCGGGTTCTTTTCCAAAAGTCCCATCCCCGATATCATCGTCAGTGCCGAGACGACCCAGCACACGGTGTTGATTTTGTATTTATTGAGAAAATCGCAGAGCGACATTGGGAATGCAAAATACTTTTTGGGTACGAGGTATGCCGTCGCTCCGAATTTGATGACGGGCATCAATTCTTTCAACGGTGCATCGAAAAACAGAGGTGTTTGATTGGCGAAGATGCTTTCTTCGCTAAATTTGAGTTCTTCGGAAAGATTTTCGATGTAATCTATAACCGAGCGGTGGCAAGCAACCACTCCTTTGGGAATTCCCGTAGAGCCCGAAGTAAACACAATATAGATAGGGTCAGTGTCAATCTGCTTTGCGCGAATGTGCGCAAGAGCGGCATCGTTGATTTCATTTTCAAAAAGAAATTCGGCAGAGAGAATTTCGCCGTCAAAGTTCAAGTTTTTGGCAATGGCACTTCCCTTTTGATCGGTGATGATTGCCGCAGGTTTTGCGTTTTCTAAAATGAGTTCGATGCGCGAGGCGGGCATTTCGATATCCAGTGGCACATAAAAGCATCCCGCATAAACACAACCGTAAAAAGCGGCTACCGTGTTGGGGTGTTTTTTCATCAGTACGGCAATGGGACGACGGTAATAGCCTTTATCGGCAAGTGCACTTCCAAGCGCGCGTGCATGATGAGATAGTTCGGAAAATGTTAAATGCTCGGTGCCGTCGGAATAAGCAATTTTATCGGGTAAACGGGGGGCGGTAGCCTCCAAGTATTCCAAAATATTGGTTTGCATACAGTCCTCCTCTCTCAGGGGTAAACGGGTGTAATGATCTCGGTGGACGTGGGCGGATAAGCCGCGGTATTATAGGCATAGAAATAACCTGATATGCCGTCGACATTCTCACGTTGGTCGCTATAAAGGAGCAATTGGTCATCGGTCATTAAAAAGCCCCACGGACGTGTAATATCGTTGAGATGGCAGGTATCTAAATGATACCACTTGGGTTCGCTTGCCGTTCCAATATTGACAAGGCTCCAATAATGACGCTCGTTGACCATTGCTACAACCGAGGGAGAGCGTTCAATATCCATATTTTCAATGCCTACGCGCTCCATCATTGCTTTTGCGAGCGCAAAGTAGGTAAAGCAATCACCGCTGCGCTCAACAAGACCGTTGTAAGCGGCACGTACCCAACTACTCTTATCCGATGTGGGAACGTAGACTGCAATGTTTTCATAAACGTAATCGTAGATGGCACGCAGCTTTTGCTGGGTTGTCATACTGTCGCGAATGATGCTTGACAGAATGGGATCGAGAAGGTCATAGAGCATTTCTTCGGTAATTTCTTGCTCGCAAACCGTGAGTGTACGACGAAGCTCGGTAATATTTCCTGCCGCATCGGTGGCGCGATAGATAACATCATAAATTCCAAGCGCCTTAAGATTGACGTTCTCTGTATTAACGGTAAGTGTTACACCTGCGTCACAATTATCCTCGGTGCTGACACCCTTCATATAAGAGACCGTACCGCCAAGATAGACCAAAAGATCCTGCAAGCCGTTGATGGTGGGCGGTGTGGTATCCTCAACAAGGGTGAGATATGCAGTATAGGAGAATTCTCTGCCCTTTTCGTCGGTGACAATGAGGGAGATGGGATAGGTCCCGAGAGCCGAGAAATTGTACTTGTCGGCAAGTTTTACGCTGCATCCCTCGGGAACAGACGTTACAAACTGCTCGGCAGTGGGAAGCGGCACCGAAACAGGCCAAGTCAACTGCTTGGTTTCGATAACGGGCGGTTCGGGTTCTTTGCAGGATGGAAACAAGAAAAGAGACACTGCCAAAAGCACTGCCAAAACGAGTGTTGTGAGTCGTTTGGTGTATTGCATAGCGGGTCTCCTTTCGTTGTATAAAGTCTTTTCTTGAAAAATCAGAGCAGGTAAACACCCTTCTCCCTGCAATGCTCTACTTCCGCAGGCGTCCAATACGAGGATTGTACCTCGCCGATGTGTGCTTTGCGCAAGAAGAACATACAAAGTCTCGACTGTCCGATGCCGCCGCCGATGGTGTACGGCAGCTCCCCGTTGAGGAGCGCCTTATGGAATGCCAATTCTGCTCTCTCGGGGCATCCGCGTTCCTCAAGTTGGCGCAAAAGTGTCTCTTCATCTACACGCACACCCATGGAAGAAAGCTCGAGAGCAATGTCCAAAATGGGATAATAGACGATGATGTCACCGTTGAGCGTCCAATCGTCATAGTCGGGAGCTCTGCCGTCGTGCGGTTTGCCGCTCTTCAGCTTGCCACCGATTTGCATAAGAAAGATGGCGCCGTATTCCTTTGCCGCCAAATATTCACGTTCCTTGGGTGTTTTGTCTGGGTAACGGTCCTCAAGCTCTTGCGCGGTAATAAAGGTGATGTTCTCGGGCAACAGCTTGCCGATGAACTCATACTCGTTTACGATATAATTTTCGGTATGGTGAAGTGCGCGGTAAATGGCCTCGACAGCCTCACGCAGAGTATTCTCGTTTCTTTGCTCCTTGGTAATGATCTTTTCCCAGTCCCATTGGTCCACGTAAATGGAGTGAATATTGTCGATGGTCTCGTCACGGCGGATTGCGTTCATATCGGTATAGAGTCCTTCTCCGGGAGCAAAATCATACATACAAAGCGCGTGTCTCTTCCATTTTGCAAGGGACTGCACGATTTCAAGGTCTTGTCCGCCGGGCAAGTCAAAGCGCACAGTGCGCTCGATGCCGTTTAGATTATCGTTCAAACCGCTCTCGGGAGAAACAAACAAGGGAGCGGACACACGCAAAATATTGAGCTGTACCGCCAAATCGCGCTCGAAAAAGTCCTTGACCTTTTTGATAGCATGCTCGGTTTGACGAAAGCTCAAAAACGAGCGGTAACCTTCGGGAATTCTCATTTCGGACATAACAAAATCAACCTTTCGTGGTAGTAAATATACATTAACAATATTATAGCCGATTTTTGTCGGCTTGTAAAGAGAAAAGTGAAAACTTTACATCTTTTTCTCTTTTCTTTTTTTGAAAAAGAAAGTGCGGAGCATCTCAAGTGCTTCTTCTTCCAAGAGCCCCCCCTCGCAGATGGGGGCAGATTCCAAGGGATATGCCGGAAGCTTGACAAGGCTTTCGCAAGCGCCTGCACGTGGGTCCTTTGCCGCATAAACGATGCGACCGATGCGTGCATTGATGGCGGCACCTGTGCACATAGGGCACGGCTCGAGCGTGACATAAAGCGTGCAATCTGAAAGTCGCCAGCTTCCCGTAAGTCTCCCTGCCTCGGAGATAGCCAAACGTTCGGCATGGGCGGTAGCGTCGTGGAGTTTCTCACACAAGTTGTGTGTAGCGCACAAAATTTCGCCGTTTTTAGCAATAACTGCACCTACGGGAATCTCTCCCGTTTCTGCCGCTAAGGTAGCCTGTGCAAGAGCCTTTCGCATAAACCACTCATCTTTTTTGATGTTCGTCTCCATACCACGCACCTCCTTCCCTATTTCTGCTTTTATTGTACCACAAAAAGAGAAATTTGTAAAGAGTATGAAATAAAAAAGATACGGGAAATCTCGTTTGAGATTCCCCGTATCTGTCAGTCTACTTTATATCCTTGTCCGCGAACCGTTTTGATAATCATTCTTTCGGTAACGGTGGCGATCTTGCGTCGTAAATAGCAGACGTGAACATCTGTTTTATTGGCAGATGATTCGCCTATATGGGTGGAAAGCTCCTCGCGGGAGACGACCTTTCCACGATTGGCAAGCAACGCGGATATGATGCTTTCTTCCTTGGGGCGTAGCGTTAGCGTAGCATCACCAAGCTTAAGCAAATTTCCTTCAAGAAGTATTTCGAGGTCATTTTTGTCTCCCTTTTTTTGTTCTCTCTCTTGCGCGTTTACATCAAGAAGTGCAACCTCCTCGCGCAAAA
>SVQS01000058.1 GCA_015065205.1 Oscillospiraceae bacterium | reverse complement strand
CAAGGATCGTCCTCTTCAACAGGAACACACTCCTTTTCAGGAATACAATACTCTGTTGCTTGAATGAGATACTGTGCAGAACGCACGATGCGGATTACAGAGAAGATACCAAGAGAAACGGTGAGATAACGCTCCCCACCTCTACCCTCTCCATCACCGTTGCCAAAGCAAAGAGGAGCCTCAAGGCAAGATAATACCGGCTTGGGGATGTCTCCTTCACAGCAGCAACAACAGCAGTTGCACTCGCTGACGCGTTCTACGATGCGTGTTCCAAGCAGCACGGGGGAAACGACCTCAACGATTGCGGTGGGTTCGTTCTCTTCGTCGCTTTCCTTGGGGGAGCATCCGCAGAAGTTATCACCTACACCGTGACTTTTGAATACGCTGACATTGCTTTCTCCCCCATAAAGGATAACGCGTTTTTCAAGTACAGCAATGCCTTCGATTTCTTGGGAACGTCCTGCGCAAACGCAAGCTTCAAATACAATCTTTACGTAAAAACGAATATTTAACGAGTAAAATCCACGGTTGAAGCGAATGGGGTCGATATTGATACACGTCCAAACGATCTTTGCGCTCTTTGCGCGAATCGTGCTGGTGTGCTCCAGCACCTCATTGCCAAAATCCGAAAGATAAACGCGTGCATTTTCAAAGCAATCGCGGTCGCGGCAGGAATCCAAGACGCGACTGGTGTCAATGCATACGGTCTCGCGTGCAGAGGATCCTCCCGGCACGCAGGAAAATTTATTTTCTGCCATAGCCAATCTCCTTTAAAATAAATTCAGAGAACTACTCTCTTTGCTAATATTCTATGCTTCACGCCGTGATTTGACACCGATTTTTTCCAAAATTCGACCGAGTGATTTTTTGTTTCTTTCCATAAAAAAATTGATTGCTTCCCTCTTGCAATCTAAAAAGAAATCGGTTATAATATAAATAATGAAAAAAAGGCAGGTTTTTTTATGCTCAAAAAGATTTTGATATTCACTTTGATAGTGGCAATGCTCTCACTTTCTTCTTGCAGAATCGTAGAAATAATCAATCACGACTTATTTGTTCGTGAGGAAGCAGAAGAACCAAAAAAAGAATATGAACCTTGGGGATATTGGCATTCTTACGAAGCATCTATGGCCGTTAAACTCACACAAGGCAGTGACAAAGCAATCCTTTACTACCTTACAACCGGATATTATGAGTATTCTAAAGTTATAGAAGCCGCATGCACCTATGATGGAGATTCTACCTTTGTGCTCACGCTTGAGGATAACAAAACTTTGTCGTTTGTTTTTAATAAGTTTAATAATACCATGACTTATTCCCAACAAACTTACACACCTGTAGAAAAAGCACCTCTTGAGCACCTGGAATATGCATTCCCAAACTATGCAGAACTCAATCCTGCTGCTTATGTAGCGGTTGGCGATATCGACTTTGCACCTGTTACAAAGCTTGTTTTTGAAGGCGCACCTTATAATATTGCTATGACTTATTATGGTCATTTTAATAAATTCCCTTTAGCTGAGGGTATCTCACGTAAGGCTCAAAGCGGTGATGTTGTCAACATTGATTACAAGGGAACTTTAGACGGTGTAGCCTTTGAAGGAGGAACAGCTTCCGGTGTTACCCTGTTTATTTCCGATTATGCTAACGGTTATGTTCCCGGTTTTACAGAGGGTATTATCGGCCACGAAATTGGTGAAACCTTTGACGTTCCCGTAACCTTCCCCGAGAATTACGCTCCTGACCTTGCGGGCAAGGATGTTATTTTTACAATGACCTTAAACGGTATTTGTGATATGACCTTGACCGACGAGCAGGTTGCCGAATATAAAAGCAATTCTTACACCACTTATAGTGAATGGTTGTTAGATGAACAATTTGAAGTTACCACCGAATTGTTTGCCGATGCCCTTCTCAAGGCAACCACTACTAACTCCCCCATTCCCTCCAATGTATATCTTTACTACTACCAACAAACAATGGATTATTACCACCTTGTAGCGTATTATTATGGCATTGATTTCAGTCTTCTTATGAATTATTACGGTTTGAGCGAAACAACCGTTATGCAAGAAGCACTCAATCAAGCAACCTACAACATGGCACTTTGGGTTTTGAAGGAGCAAAAGGGACTTGCTTGGACAAACGAGGAGTTCACACAAAAATATGATGCACTTGTGGCAGACTATCTTGAAGCCAACAAAGGCGTTTCAAACGAAGAAGCAGTTGCTTATGCTGACGGAATGAAGAGCCAACTTGAGCTTAACCTTGCCGAAGAAAAGGCATTGGTTTGGGCATTTGATAAAATCTTTCCGAAGGAATCAATTCAAGAAGGAGAAATTGATTTTGCAGCCCTCTCCTATGTTGCCTTTGGTGACAGTATAACCAAAGGAGCAGATCACAACAATAATTATGAACCGATGGAATATCCGTACCCGAAACTTGTTGGAGAATCGTTAAAACTAAAATCTGTTCAAAATCTTGCTTCTTCGGGAGCTACATTTTGTGCAAATGAAAACGGCAATGTTTGTATGACCGATAGAATCACTTCTTATACAGATGAAGCAGACATAATAAGTGTTTGGTTGGGATTTAATGACTGGGCTCGTTCCTTCCCCTTAGGTTCCATAGAAGATAAGACCAATGCTACTATTTACGGCTGTCTAAATTTAATTGCCGAACATCTAACTACTGTTCACAAAAATGCGTTTGTTTTCTTTATGACACCGTATAAAACAAGCCTCATCAGAAACGAGGATTATACCTTGCCCGAGGTCGTAACCGCCATAAAAGAAGTTTGCACTATATACGATATTCCAATTTTAGATATGTATAATATGGGAAATTTTGAATTGGAAATGTATGATGAAATAAGCGATGGAGTACACCCCACACCCGAGTTTGTAAGAAAATATACCGCACCCCAAATTACGAAATTTATAAAAGAAAATTTCCCAAAATAAACCATTACAAGATACAAAAGATAAAGATTGAAACAGCATCCTTACGGAAAATACAATTGTGTGAAAAACAAGAAAATGCATCTTGCTAACCGAGCGATAGCGGAAATTTTCACATTTGTGAAGATTTCCGCCATTTTTTGGATATTCTTGCAGCTTTTTGCGATAAAGAACAGTTGACAAACAACCCAAAATGCTGTATAATAAATAGGCACACCAAATGGGGGTGCAATGGTTTCGACGGGGATTCTGAAACACGATAAGCGTGGCGAGCCGGGTAATCTCGTAAACTGCCCAAACTTTAAAAATAAACGACAACAATACTGTTGCTATGGCTGCCTAATCTTTGCGCTTTAGCGTAAAGATGGCAGTGCTGTGACCTGCGGGTCACCCGTTCCTCCGATGAGTACCACGGCTTCGGACTGAGCGTCATTTGAGTGGTGCACGTGCATCGGCTGTTCGCACTTGAACCGATCATGCATAAAAGGGCTACCTGATGGCAGAGCGTGTCTGTTCGCGCCGCCTGACGGGAAATTCAAATAACAGACTGTCCACGAAGAAGGTCGTGTGGATGGGTTTTCGGACAGGGGTTCGATTCCCCTCACTTCCACCATAAAGCAAAAGGGGTTGCTTCGCAACCCCTTTTGCTTTATGCATGAAAATTATGATATCAACTCCTGCTCGTTTTTTGAAAACGAGCATAACGCGCCACTGTTTGTTTCGCATTTCACTGCATTTGAAGCGCGTTTGAGTTCTGATTCTCTCTATCTTCTTTACTCCTGAGGAAGTGTCATAGGAAGCGAGATTATTTTGAGAAGACCGTTTTTTGCAGTTAAAACCACATAATAGTATTTGTCAGGGCTATATCGGTATCTGTAGCCTCTTGTCGAGGGAGAAAGTCGCATTACAATCGGTGTTGCTGCGCTATCAAAGAACTCTGAATTGCTCTCATATACTGCATTTCCTTTAGGGTCACAGAAAGAACTATGCGATACGTTGTTTGCAAACTCAAAATACAGCACAGCTGTTCCTGACGCTTCTTTTTCAAAATAAGGACTCACATAAGGACGGGATATGGGAAGCACCACTTCCTTTTCTTGACCTACTACCCAAAGAAAATATTCTACGCCAAGTTCAAGATCCGCCGCAAAAGAAAAGTTTGTGGTTTGGCCTGACACTTTTTTTGTAACTACCTTGGCAATGTCGGACGAAGATACAAAAGTATGCTCTGTTAAATAAACTTGAACATCATCACTACCGCAATCAACCGAAAAATCAAATTGATAACCAGTAACGCTCGTTTGTCTCATTTGCACATTCGAAAAGTGATATGTAGAATACGAGAGTTGTGTTTCTTTGCTATCTATAAAAGTAACAAGACTTTGAGGCTGTATATCGTAGCTGATTTTTCTGCCATCAATCACAATATCAACTGCCTGCGTGTAGTTGCTATTGGCATTAAGAACAGCAACAACTACTGCACCATCATTGCGAGCAAATGCCAAAACCGAAAGGTTGCTACTCTTGGTGGTCGCATCAATGGCATAACAACCAACACCATCTACATCATATAAAAATTTGGATACATGTGCCATTGCGTAGTAAGCAGAGGATTTGGAGTAACGATAATTTGTAACACCGTTTTGAATTTGTGAATCAAGTGAAATGACACCAAAACAAGCACCGTGGTCTGCAGGAGATGGCTGACCGTTGCTATCCAGAACAAGATTCCAATAAAGTGCACCGCCGCAACCGTTCCAACTATTTCCCTCGCCGTCATTCTGTACGGCACAAGGAGAAATAACAATATTTTGGCAAGCCCAACTGAGGTTGTTGGCAAAATCATAGGAAACATCACTCTCTGTAATTTCTGTAATAATAGATGCCTTGCCGTATTCTTGAGTTACCTTTTGAATACCGCTCTTCATACCAAAATTGTTCTTGGAATTCCAATAGGCGTCTCCGTCGTAACCGTGAAAAGCAACGGTATTGGAATACTTTCCTGCTATTTGAGCATATTCGCGGTAGAGCGCATCAAAATATGCATCGGCACGCGAAGCATAAGTAGAGCCATAGTTATAATCCCAGCTTATAATATCGACATTAAGATTCTGCGCTTCAAATTTGGGACCAAGATAGGATATAATAATAGCAGCTTCTTCACCGCTCATATTCATTGTGGGATAACTGAGATTGCCTACGCTTGGCTCATTTACAAGCGTTAAAGATTTGATAAAAATGCCCTCTTTTTGGTATTCGGTAATAAACTTGAGCAGATAATCGGCATACACCTCGTACATATCAGTTCTAAGTCCACCGCCAAACAGGCTTTGATTGCTCTTCATCCAAGCGGGAGCCGACCAAGGGCTTGCCATAAAAGTAACCGTTGGATTAATCTTAATTATTTCTTTAGCAACAGCAATAATATCGACATCGTGGTCGAGATTAAAATGTGACAATGTGACATCGGTTTGACCGCCAGGCATATCATCACAAGTAAAATATGTATTACCAGGGATATAATCACTGGCGCCTACGGGAATACGAACAACAGAAAGATTTGCTCCTTCGCGCGAAAAAAGCTCGTTTAAAATCTCATTTCTTGTGGATTCATCGGCCTGCATTAACAAATAGGCACTTGCATGTGTAAGAGATGCGCCGTAGCCAATATAGGACTGGTAACGCTTTGAAGAATCGACGTAAACGGTTTGGTGAGAAGAATCTTCTCCATCAAATGCGGTGATGATAACAGAGTCTTTTTGTTGCATCAAGCTTGATTTGTTGCTAGTTGTTTCATATACTTGGGCATATCCAATTGCTGTCACTTTATTTTCCTCCTTAGGCGTAGTTGACTGGGGATCTTGCGAAGTTGTATTGGAGATCAAGTTTGTTGTATCCTGATTCCCACAAGCTACAAGAGTCATTGATAAGAGTAAAACAATCACCAACAATATAGATGTCGATTTTTTTAGAAAAAGCATTTTATCCTCTCAAATAAGTATTACAGTTATTAATTAAAGAGTTAACACTTTATTATACCATTTTTAAAATAAAATGTCAATATTTTTGTGTTTCCAACTCCCTTTTTAAATGTTTCCAACTCCCTTTTTAAACAGCTACAGTTGACAAAATTCCCATTTTATGTTATGATTATAAAAATGATTTTTGATAGATATCCGTTTTGGAGGTTATATGTACATTTTCTTTGCCTTGATACTGTTTTTGCCGATGTTGGCACTAAAACCGCGTCGTATTGATGATGCGAACATTTTGGATGCAAAATCCACCACCTGTATTAAAGGAATTCTTTGCATTTATGTTATGCTACACAACCTCGGCCTTGATTTGGAAAATGATGAATTGAAGGAGCTTGTGTGTGAACACGCAGGCGGCGTTGGCGTGGGGCTTTTCTTCTTTTTATCAGCATTTGGAATTATCCGCTCTTATCAAGTTCACGGCAATAAGTATCTCGGAAAACTTCTTTTAGTACATATTCCAAAAATATGGGCGGTTGCTATCTTTATCAATGCCCTGACCTATTTCTCCTTTCAGCGAGGTGCTTACGAACCCGCTGATATGTGGCTTCGAATTTTGAATCTTGATTTATTCAATAACTTCAATCGTATCAACCGCCACGGGTGGTATATTGCTTCAATTATTGCGCTTTATATTATTTTCGCCGCTGTGTACTTTATTTGCAGTAAGTTGAAAACCGACAAAAAATTTATTATTGCCGCATTCATTATGGCTTTTGTTTCGATAGGCTTCAGGGTAGCGGCACACATTGCAGACAATGGCGGAATGTATACACGAGAAATGCCCGCTTTTGCCATTGGATGCATTTATGCTACCTTTTATAATCAAATAAACGCTATTGCCAGTAAATATTTTAAATTCGGTATGCTTTTATCGGTTGCTGCATTTATTGTTGGCTTTTTGTTCTATGAGCCGCTTGCAACCTATTCTGCCGCCATCATTATCATTTTGGTGTCTCAAAAATATACATATTACAATCCTTTCACATTTTTCCTCGGTAAGATATGCATCGGAGTATATCTATTTCTTCATTATTCATCAATTGTTCTGCAACCTTACCTCGAGCACGAATATCTTTGGGTTCTTACCAATGCGGGATTCATTATTGAGGTTGCAATTATGATTTATGCAGTACAATACGCAATTGACTTTTCCATCTCGCGTGTTAAATTATGGAGAAATAAGAAACTTGCCAAATAAATTCACTTTTTGAAAAAGTTTGAGAAATAATAAAAAACGCGCTATCAACTTCTGTTTGATTACAGATGTTCATAGCGCGTTTCTTTGTTACCGTTCCAAAGTATCGGTCTCAATGGCACGCACAAATGCGGTCATATTGTAAACCTTGTAATCTCCAACATTGTCAATCAACCAAAGGTTGCACGCGTGTATCAAGCATCAAAATTTGGATGCTCCAAGAGCAGATTGATGAAAAATCCGCCAAGAACCGAGCGCGCTTGGAAGCCGATTTGACGGGCGCTTACGGTATCGTACCAGTCGGTAAGAGGAACGCGATCGACAGAGTCGCGCGTCATATTGGTCATTGACTCATAAACGGCTTTTGTATATTCGGGTACGTCAGCCATAACGGTCGTCCAAGCCATCCAGTCAAGCTTGGTGTAGTTGGCACGAGAGTCAAGCGGCACACCGTACGTGTTCATTTTTTCGGTATAAACCGAGATTTCTTCGCGTGCAACGTCCTCGCCAAAGAGTCCAAGTCCAAGGAGACGATCCCAAACCATATTGTACTTCATACTCCAGGTGTCGTCTCGGTCGAAGGTAAGTCTCCAACCATTTCCATTTTGCTTTTTGGCTTCGATCTTCCAACGTGCAACCATATCATGGGCAATCTTTGTGTACTTCTCTTCCCCAAACAGCTGACCGAATGCACCAAGTGCCACGATGGCTTTGATGCTGAGGTTGCAGTTCTGCGCGAGGTGACCTGCAAAATCATCAGTACAAAGCTGATTTTCGGGGTTGTAGCCGTATTCCACAAGGTAGTCTGCCCACGCCTGCAGAATATCTTTGTTTTCCTCTGCCAAGGTTCGGTCACCGTCAGCGCGCGTTGCGGCTGCTACAGTGAGAATGGCATTGCCGCACTCCTCAACAGGCATTTGGTATTTGAGCTCGTTATTACCATAAACCTGACCGTTGCAAAGCGGATACTGTCCGCAATCGTGGGGAGCGAACGGATAGAGCCAAGCTTCACTCTTTGCGTAATCAAAAATGGGGCGCATCATGCCACGCACAAGCTCGGGGTTGTAAATAAGATAAAGCGGAATAGACGGATAGGTAACGTCGAGCGTTGCCATACATCCGTTGGAGAAATTCTCCTTGGAGAAGAACATCATCTTGCCGTTGATCTCACAGAGTTTGTGTGCCGCAATGGTTTGGCGGTAAGCAAGAGCGCCAAGACGCGCATATTCTGGAGAAATTTTCTCCATTTTTGCAATAAGCTCAGCATCAAATTTTGCACATTCCTCGCGCAGTTTCCAAGCATCGGCAACGGCAGTTTTGAGCATAGTATCAAAATCACCGTAAACGCTCTTATAATAAGCGTCAATATCGCGGTGGAAATACTGAATGGATTTGATATCATCGTAGGCAAGAACGAAAACGTCGGAAAGTTTATCGGACGTTGCGCGCAGCAGCGGAACGGTGTAGAATTTGACGGGCTGAGAGAGGTCAGCATCACTATGCCACGGACGAACAGTGAACTCGGAAATGCGGTTGTTCAGCACACCAAGGCTTGCATTGGGATGCACGAGGTGCAAGTATCCCCAATCGATGCGTGCATCGTCTCCTGAGCGGTTCAGCGGCTTTTGCTCGTGGTTGCCCATCCAAACGTGTCCTTCTTCTGAAAAGCAATCCATTTGCTTAACGTAATAGCCATCACCGCAAAGGTAGGATGCGGCATCAAAATATACGCTAAAAGTATGCCCTTCCTCGCGCGGTGTAATATCGTAGAAAATATAAGAAACGGGGCGCGAGAACACCTCGGGTCTGTCAAGAAGCAGGGGCGTTAGGAAAGTGACGCGCAACTCGCACGTGGGATGCGAAAAGGTATAAACAGTGGATGTGGGATTGACGGTGACATCTGTTTGTTCGAGTGCTCTTCCCTCGGGAAAATAGCGATCGGTGACAGCCGTCTTTCCCATAAAGCGATACTTTTTACCATCGATGGTGATAAAGCCGAACATCGATTGCAGCATGCCTGTCCAATGGCGAGTATGGTCATCGGTGAGGTTGTCGGTAAAGCTCCAAATGCTGAAATAAGGGTCGTTCGCCACGAGCGGAATCGCTGTAGGGCGGAATTTATTGTTTTGATTCATAATCTTTCTCCTCTTTCCCTTTTATAAAATGGGATTTTATAAGGTGGCAAAATGGGCACGCTATCGGGAAGAAACTCGCAGATGGACGTGCCCATTTATGGGATTTTTTCTAATTAAATGGAATGGATGCCGTTTGCCTTGTCGGCGTGCTCGGTATCAATACCGTATTTTTTCGCCTTGCGGTACTCAAAGAACTTTTTGGATACCTCCGGGAAGAGTGCGTAGGAAAGAACGTCCTCATCCTGCTCGAGATACTGTGCGATCTCACTACGGAGCTGCTCAAGCTCGGGCTTGAGTGCATCTGCGGGACGGTAATCAATGGGCTTCTCGTTGCCGATGATCTTCTTGACAAAAGCAGGATCGATGGCAACAGGCGTTTTACCGTAGTCACCGCGAACGATGCCCTTAAATTCCTTGGTAACGGTCTTATATCTTTCACCCATAATGACGTTGAATACTGCCTGCGTACCAACAATTTGGGAAGAAGGCGTTACGAGCGGAGGATAACCGACGTCTGCGCGTACGCGCGGAACTTCTTCCAAAACCTCGGTCAGCTTATCGGACTTGCCTGCCTGTGCAAGCTGGCTCATCAAATTGGAAAGCATTCCGCCGGGAACCTGATATACAAGCGCGTTAACGTCAACCTTAAGTGCCTTAGGATTGAGTAAGCCACTTGCGAGATACTTTTCACGCAAAGGTGTGAAGTGCTTTGTGATCTTATCGAGGTCGGTCAAACTGATACCGGTATCGTAGG
>SVQS01000057.1 GCA_015065205.1 Oscillospiraceae bacterium | reverse complement strand
AATTTCCCCTTTGCAATGCGGTTGCAAACACGACCGACAAGTGCTCCGAGATATCCGGGTGCTAAAACGTAATCGCGCAAGGAGTCATAGCCCGCAACCACATCGGTCATACGACCGAGTCTGTCGGGGACAGAGATTTCCATAATTGCACCGCCAAACTCGCAGATCCGCACACTCATACCTGCATCATTTTTGAGCAGATAGCTGTATACGTCTCTACCGTCATCCATTGTTCCAAAATAATGCTTTGTAATCATTCTTTATTCTCCATCGTAGCCGTTGGGATTTTTCTTCATCCAGTTTGCAAGGTCGCGGCACATATCCTCAAGATCGTTTTCCGCTTTCCAGCCAAGCACTTCATAAGCTTTAGTTGGGTCTGCGTAGCAGGTGTCGATGTCACCGGGACGGCGAGGCGCAATTTTGTATGCCACTTTGAGACCGGTTGCCTTTTCGTAAGCGGCAACGATATCAAGAACCGAGTAACCTGTACCCGTACCAACGTTGAAATATTCAACCTCATTGACCTTTTCTGCTCTCTCAAGTGCTTTGAGATGCGCTTTTGCAAGGTCTACAACGTGAATATAGTCACGCACGCCTGTGCCGTCGTGTGTGGGATAGTCGTTACCGAATACAGAAAGATACGGCAACTGCCCTGCGGCAACCTTAGCAACGTAAGGAAGCAGATTGTTCGGAATTCCCTTGGGATTTTCACCAATCAAACCGCTCTTGTGTGCACCGATGGGATTGAAATAGCGCAAAATAGAGATGCTCCAAGAATGATCGGAGATCCAAAAATCCTTAAGGATCTTCTCAATCATGAGCTTTGTTTGTCCGTAAGGATTGGTAGCGCTAAGATCAAAATCCTCGCGAATCGGCACGCTCTTGGGAGCACCGTAAACGGTGGCAGACGAGGAGAAAACGATTCTCTTGGCATCATATTTTGCCATTAGCTCAAGCAGATTGAGGGTGCTGAGCAGATTGTTGTAATAATAGAGGCCGGGCATTTGCACAGACTCGCCAACTGCCTTAAGACCTGCAAAGTGAATGGCAGAATCGATATCGGGATTTTCTCGGAACACCTTTTCTAAAGCGCCCTTATCGCACATATCTACTTCGTAGACCTTGAAGTCTTTGCCGGTGATCTGCTTTACGCGCTCGATGGACTTGGGAGAGCTGTTGCAATAGTTATCAACGACGATAATCTCATATCCTGCATTCAAAAATTCAACTGCGGTGTGAGAACCGATAAAACCGGCACCGCCTGTGATCAAAATAGACATCTGTTTTGTTCCTTTCGATTAAAAGATCAGTCCCAAAGGCGTTCGGGATATTCGCCTGCATCGATGAGCGCGCGCAAAGCATCCTTTACGTGTTCTTTATCCTCCGGATATGTAACTCCATGCCATACTGACGTTGTAGGATAGACCTTTACGTCGCAAACACCGCTCTTTTGCTGTTCATCAACGGCAGAAGGTAGATAATATTCGGCTTTGAGAGGATTGGAGCCGATGTTATCAAGGAAAGCAGCAAGCCCTGCATCAAGTTTTTCAAAAATTTCGGGAGTAAAGCCCCAGCAATTCATCGAAATGATGGTGTCAAACGGAATATCAACCCAGGTTTTTCCATCGTCATCGAGATATGCTGCGCAGTTCTCTTTTTTCATGATCTTGGTGCGCTCGGTAACGCTCTTCAAAATTCCATTCTCTCCAACCTCGCACTGACCGCGCGAAACGGTGCCGTTTTCGGTCAGGGTGTTACCAAGAGCAAAGCCAATCATGCAATGGTGAGCAATGCCGTTTTCACAGTTAGCGGTTTTGAGGTGACGGCCGAGCTGCATAAAGGTGTCTCTGCCATAAAAGTCATCGGCATTGATAACACCAAAGTTTTCTTTTACAAGGTCCTTAACGCAGTAAATGGCGTGTGCCGTGCCAAGAGGCTTTGTACGTCCCTCGGGAGCGGTATAGCCCTCAGGAAGTGTATCCATTTTTTGGAATGCGTATTCTACCTTGATTTTTTTCGCAATACGATTGCCGATTGTCTCACGGAAAAGTTCAAGATTTTCCTCTTTGATGATGAATACAACCTTATCAAAGCCTGCTTTGATGGCATCGTAAATGGAAAAATCAATAATAAAATTGCCGGCATCGTTCATTGGATCGAGCTGTTTGAGCCCGCCGTAACGAGAGCCCATTCCTGCCGCCAAAATAACAAGAGTCATAACCGTTATCCTCCCAATAATGATATCGCTATCATTATACACCCAAATGAGAGTGCGGTCAAGAGGGTTTGATAAAATTGAATAGAAATTCTCCAAAATTAAATGTATTTTTGCCTTTTTGACGAAAAGTATTTTATAAAAACACATTGACAACTTCACAATATTGTGATATAATTGTCTCATATGATACAAAAGGCGGTTGTTTTATGAACATATCAAAAAAAGAAACCGATAAAATCTTTTCCTCTCCCATCTTTGCAGGAATAGACCTCGCACACGCAATAACCATCCTTGACCGTCACGGCTGTGGCGCCATTGATTTTGAGGAAGATGACACCATTCTTTCGCAAAATGATCCTTCTCACAAAGCAGGAATTATCCTTGCAGGAGAGGCGGTTGCCACCACTGCGGATGACTCTAAAAACGCTCTTTTGCGTTTCTTTGGCACAGGTGACCTTTTTGGAATTGCAAACCTATTTACAAATGAGTGCTATGTCAGTTCCATTCGTGCAAAAAAAAGTTGCCGTGTCTTTTTCTTCACCGAAGAAGCCATTCGCGAGCTTTTGGAAAATGATCACACTTTCCTGTACAATTATCTCGCCTTTCTCTCCGGCAGAATCTGCTATCTCAATCGCAAAATTCGCTATTTGACGGCGGGCTCAGCAGAACGAAGGTTGGCGC
The DNA here is from genome assembly GCA_015065205.1 of Oscillospiraceae bacterium. GTDB lineage: Bacteria > Bacillota > Clostridia > Oscillospirales > CAG-272 > UMGS1865. The sequence continues at coordinate 7,312 of SVQS01000057.1, read as the reverse complement.
TGTATCTCTCATCCTTCCAAACCGACTCCATTGAACTCGATGCTTCTCTTTCCTCACTTTCGGAGCTGCTTGATATCGGTCGCGCTTCTCTTTATCGCGCTTTTGATACCTTAATTGCCGATGGATACATCGAAAAAAACGGCCGTTCTATCCGACTCCTCGCCCCCGATGCGATGATGAAAGATTATCAATAGAAACAAACACAAAATTAAAGAAAGGAATTTTATTATGAAAACTCGTTTACTCTCTATCTGCCTTGTTGCAATTCTGCTCTTTTCGGTAACCTCTTGTGCATTTTTTGCACAACCTAACGATCAAAAGAGCGATGACCTGACAATAAATGTCTATACCCTAAATGGCACAACGGGTTTTGGTATGGCAAAGCTAATGAATGATGCAAAAAACGGATCTACAAGTCAAAAATACGATTTTTCGGTACAAACCGATGCTTCTAACGTAACCGCCGCACTTTTGAATGGCAGTGCCGACATTGCAGCTCTGCCTACCAATGCAGCTGCAAACATTTACAACAAATCAGAGGGAGGCGTTGTTGTTCTTGCTGTTAATACGCTTGGATGCCTCTATCTTTTGACAAACCAAAACGAAACCATAACCTCTTTTGCTGATCTGCGCGGTAAGACCGTTTATGTTCCTGCACAAAACCCCACATTTATTTTTACCTATCTGTGCAAACAAAACGGACTGACCGTTGGCGAGGATATTACGATAAACTCTTCCACTTACGCACAGCCTGCAGCACTGAAGGATGCAGTTGCATCCGGACTTGTAGATATTGCTGTTCTCCCGGAACCAATGGTTACTATTGCTACCAATACTGTCAAAAACGCCAATAATGGAACCGTTTTGACTACCGCGATGGACCTGACCGCAGAGTGGAATAAGGTTTCTGCTGCCAATTCTTTGGTGCAAGGCTGCGTGGTTGTACGCCGTGCTTTCCTTGAAGAGCATCCCGAAGCGGTTGAAGATTTCTTGAACGAATATAAGGTCTCCATCGAATTTCTCTCCACCGACGTTGACGCTGCCGCACAAATGATTGTTGATAACGGCATTTTCACAAGTGCTCCCGTTGCCAAAAAGGCATTGCCGAAATGTAACGTATGCTTCCTTGATGGCGCAGAAATGAAAACTGCTATGAATACCTACCTTGGTATTCTCTTCGGTATTGCTCCTGCTTCTATCGGTGGCAAGCTCCCCGCTGACAATTTCTACTATGCTCGTTAAAGAAATTGAAAAGAAAATGAAAATACTAATCAAAATAGGCCGCGCACTCCTTGTGGCGGCCTTTTGGATAGCGGTGTGGGCTCTTGCCGCACACCAATTTGGGAAACCCTTACTTTTCCCCTCCCCCATTTCAGTTTTAAAGACATTTGGAGAGCTTTTGCAAACAAAAGAGTTTTATATTGTAACGGGAAGATCTATTGGTAATATTCTATTTGGAACGCTAAGTGCTATTCTTTGTGCTTGTGCTTTGGCGGCTGTCACCTATAAAATTCGCTTTGTACATGAGTTGACACATCCTGTAATGGCGGTTGTGAAAGCTACCCCTGTAGCTTCCTTTATCATTTTGATGCTCCTTTTTCTCGGTCCCGCTAAAATACCGTCTTTTATTACGTTTCTCATTGTTCTGCCCATTGTTTGGACAAACCTTGACCAAGGAATTACAAGCATCAATCCTCAACTGTCAGAAGTGGTACAAATGTATCGTTTTTCGCTTCCAAAACGCTTTCGTGTGTTAATCTTCCCATCAATCAAGCCCTATTTTCTTTCCGCTTGTAAGACTGCTATTGGTCTTGCTTGGAAGGCAGGCGTTGCTGCTGAGATCATCGCGATGCCACCCGACACCATCGGCACAATGATTGGTGAAGCAAAGCTTTACATTATGAGTGCCGAAATGTTTGCATGGACTCTGACGGTGGTTCTTTTGAGCCTTGTTATTGAGTTTGGTGTCTCTTATTTGTTCAAAAAAATCGATGGAACAATACCGGCAAAGGAGGTGGGCTGATATGCTGAAAATGACCAATGTAACCTTCGCCTTTGATAAAAAGAATATCTTTATAGACTTTTCGATGGAGCTTAACAAAGGCGAGATCCTTGCTGTTATGGGTCCCTCAGGATGCGGAAAAACCACTCTTTTGGGGCTTGTTGCAGGGCTGTTAAAGCCTCAAAGCGGTGAGATTCAAAATTCGTTTGAAAAGACCGCGTATGTGTTTCAAGAGCCGCGACTTTTCCCTTGGCTGACAGTAAAAGAAAATTTGCTTGTTGTAATGAACGAAAAGGATACAAATGCCCTTAAAACCGTTATGGAATGTCTCTCCCTTGTAGGACTTGATGATGCTCTTGACAAATATCCAAGCGAGCTTTCCGGCGGTATGAAAAGCCGTGCTTCTCTTGCTCGTGCGCTTGCCTTTGGCGGCGACCTTTTCCTGTTGGATGAACCCTTTTCGGCACTTGACGAGGAATTGCGCCTCACTCTTTCGATAAAAATTAAAGATTATCTTCGCGCACGTGGGGCGTCTGCTATTCTCGTTACACACAATCGAGAGGATGCAGAAAGCATTGCTGACCGCACCCTCATATTCCCCTTAACCAACCCCTAATAATTCACTTACGGTTACAAATTCGTAGCCCTGTGAAAGCAAAACGGGAATAATTTTTTCCAATGCCTCGGGGGTTTTGCTATTGTGCCCGATAAAGTCGTGCATCAATATAATATCTCCCGATTTTACATTATTAAGCACCGTTTGCACTATGCACGCGGTGCTTTTGTTATCCCAATCACGTGTATCAAGGCTCCAAAGGACAAGAATATAATCGTCGTCCAACAGACATCTTTCAAGACTTGGTGTCAGTGCACCTTGCGGAGTGCGTAAAATGTGTGGGCGATATTCGCAAAGCTCTTCCAGGGCATCCTCACATTTTCCAATCTCATCAAAAATAGCTTTCTCGTTCAAATTGGCTATATGAGGATGTGTAAAGGTATGATTTCCTACTTCATGTCCTGCAAGAATGACTTGCTTTGCCGCCTCGGGATAGTTGATAACATTCTCCCCTACCATAAAAAAAGTAGCGGAAACACCGTATTGAGCCAGAATTTTCAAGATGCGTTCTGTAAGAATGGGATGAGGTCCATCATCAAAAGTAAGTGCAATTTGCTTTTTTTCTGTTTCAACGGAGCGATAAACTTTCACTTCAGCCACCGATACAATCGTTAAAAAGTGCAACAAAAGCACAAGGCTCAATGAAACACTTACCATGCGCTCTTTGATCTTCATCTTACATCAACTCCCGTCAATTCATCAAGTGCGGCAAAGCGATACCCCTGTGCACGAGCCTCTTGTATGACCTCGGCAAGAATCTCAACATTTGTATCAGATGTTGGGTGCAAGAGCATAATCTCGCCATTGTGTAAATTGCTCAGAATGATTTCCTTTGCTTTTTCGCTGCTCATCTGCTTTTGATTGTCCCAATCGGGGTAAGCAAAGCTCCAAAATATCGTTTTGTAGCCGTTTTGGGAGAGACAAGCAAGATTTTCACGACTAAAAACACCTTCGGGTGGGCGATAATATTTAGGCATTTCTTGACCAATTCGCTCGGTATAAAGGGATTCCAACTCTTGCAATTCCGCTAATACATCCTCATCTTTCCATCTTGACATATCCTTATGGTGCGTACTGTGATTGCACACGGTATGCCCCTCATCTACCATTCTTCTTAGAAGATCTGCATTTTTGTAAATTAAATTTTGCAGAATAAAAAAAGCGGCAGAAACCTTTTGATCGCGCAAAATATCAAGTGTTTTTGCAATATTTCCGTTCTCATAACCTGCGTCGAAGGTCAGATAGATCACCTTTTCTTCGGCTTCTGGCGCGGTATGTCGGTGGTCGATATAATATGCATTGTATTCCTCTATAAACGCAAGTCTTTTGTCGATGAGCGGTTGCGTGTGATCTTTGACATGCGCACAATACCATTGATGGCGCACAGCCTCGGCCTGTATAGGCAGGCTCAAATGACCAATCAATACACATAAAAGCATAAAAAACAGCACCGTTTTCTTCATAGTCGGCCTCCTTTTATCATCAATTTGATAAAAGTTTGCACCTTTTTAAAAAAAGAAAACGGTGTAATTTTTTGAAAGAAAAGAATTTTGTGAAAATTGTTTATCCGGTTATTATAATCGGTTCCCATTCACTGATGGAAATCTCTCCTTCAGTTGTAATGCGAAGCACAACACGCATGGGAACGACAGCATCGCTGCCTACGTCGCGACGCAAGGAACCGTCGTTTTCATATAGCTTGTAGCAAAGATAATAGGTTGCGGTACGTTCACCGTTTATTGCTTTTTCTTCGCTTGCAAAGCGGATTTCCGCTTGATAAATCATTTGTTGAGAAAATGCAGGTTGCCTCTTGTTGCTTTTGTAGTAGATTTCATTAAAACAAGCGTTATAAGCATTTATATCGGCATCCATCATAATCAGTAAAAAGTCACGCAGATAAAGCACTTCGGGGGCAAATTCATCTTCTCGCTCTTCGTCAATTGAGGTTGTACGACCAAGGCCGTCGGGATCAGCACAATAATATATAACATCGGGGCGTTTTTCTAAATAATCGGCATATTCAAAAATATTCCCCTGATACGTGGGATAAAAGACACTTTCGGGGAGGGTGAATGGCTCATCCTTTTCCAGATTAGCCTTAATAATCAAAATCACCGTTATCAAAAGAGCAACAGTACCAATCGTTATAAGCAAAGCAATCAAAAACTGTTTACGCATTTTTTTGTTTTGCTCGTTTATGTTCTGCAATACTTGCTCATTGGTTTGGGCGTGTTCGTTCATTTGTAAATTCCTTTCATTAAGGGCTTGTTTTGTCTCTTACATTATAACACACAATAGTCTCCTTGTCAATTACAAACAGAAAAGCCGATGCCAAAAACAACTTTTTTATATAATAATTTCAGGAAAATATAGTATAGGTTATTGCACTTTTGTGTTTTGTATGGTATAATTATAAAGAGATTTTTCACGAAAGGATTTTTTTAGATGAAATACCTTGTACTGATTCCCGACGGTATGGCGGATGTAAAAATAGAACAACTTGGAAATAAAACCCCCATGCAAGCTGCAAACAAGCCAACAATGGATGCCCTTGCAAAAAAGTCGCTTGTTGGTACAGTCTCCAACGTGCCCGCGGGTATGGTTCCCGAAAGCGACACTGCAAATATGGCTATACTTTCGTTTGACCCCAAAATTTACTCCAAAGGTCGCTCCCCATTGGAAGCGATGAGTATGGGACTTAATATGCAACCCGAAGAGACCGCCTATCGTTGCAATGTGGTTACCCTTAGCGAGGATGGTGATTATGACGATAAAATCATCCTTGACCACAGTGCCGATGAAATCACTACTGCCGAAGCAGATGAGCTTATCAAAGCACTTGAAGCAGAGCTTGGCAACGATAACCGTCATTTTTACACGGGTGTTAGTTACCGACACTGCTTGCTTTGGAAAAACGGAGACGATAAATATCCCTTTATGCGCCCCCACGACATTCTTGGTAAGCATATTAAGGATTATCTTCCCTCGAAGGATAACGGTGGCGCAGAATTCTATGATTTGATGCATAAAAGCTATGATATTCTCAACCATCATCCCGTCAATGAAGCAAGACGAGCACGCGGTCTAAAGCCTGCAAACTCTGCTTGGCTCTGGAGTCCCGGCAAAAAGCCGCAGCTTCCCAACTTCAAAGCAAAATGGGGACTTGATGCCGCTGTCATCTCCGCAGTAGACCTCATTAAGGGCATCGGCATTTGCGCAGGCATGAAGTCGATTGATGTAGAAGGTGCTACCGGCAACGTGCACACCAATTATCAAGGAAAAGCCGAAGCGGCTATAAAAGCTTTCTCGGATGGTTTCGATTACGTTTATATTCACGTAGAAGCTCCCGACGAATGCGGTCACAGAGCCGAGCTTGATAATAAGGTGCTCTCCATTGAAAAAATCGATGCTGAGATATTGGCTCCTGTTCTCTCTTATCTTAAGGGATGCGGGGAGGATTATCGTATTATGGTGCTCCCCGACCATCCCACGCCAATTTTTATGCGCACGCACACATCTGACCCCGTCCCCTTCTTTATTTACGACTCCAAAAAGGATATATGCGGAGTTTCCACCTTTGACGAAGACACCGCCACCGCTACCGGTTATTACATTGCGGACGGTTATCGCTTAATGGAACTCCTGACAAAATAATTTGCGAAAGGATTTTTGCAATGAATAACGAGTTAGAACAACAATCTGCTCAAAAAAAGAAAGAAGAGACAGGCGGTTTCCTTTTTGATGCTTTGGAAATGTTTGTGTGGTCGCTTGCCATTCTTCTCTTACTTTTCACCTTTGTGTTACGCCTTTGCCGCGTTGAAGGTGCTTCGATGGAAAACACACTTTGGGATGGTGAAAATCTTCTGCTTTACAGCTTTGCTTATGAGCCCAAGCAAGACGATATCGTGGTCTTTCACCTCACAGGTGAGGAAGAAAACCTTGAAAAAATGCTTGTCAAGCGCGTTATTGCAACGGCCGGTCAAACAGTTGAAATCGATTTCAAAAACAATGCCATAATAGTTGACGGTGTTCCCTATGATGACGAGCACGCGGTTCTGAAAAACAGCTCAGACGTGGTGATAGACCGCTATTTGGGCAATCGACCAAACTGGGAATATGATGCAAAAACCGACAGTATGACGGTAACCGTTCCCGAAGGACATCTGTTTGTGCTCGGTGACAACCGCAATTTCTCGCGTGACAGCCGCGACTCAAGTATTATGTTTGTTGACGAGCGTTGTGTGCTCGGCAAAGTCATTTTGCGCGTGGCCCCCTTTACTGTGTTTTCTGGATTTTTTATTCTGAACTTTAACTGAAAGCGAGGTGCATCCAATGCCTTCGGAACAAATCCAATGGTTTCCCGGTCATATGGCCAAAACGCGCCGAATGATATCCGAAAACCTAAAAAACGTAGATATTATCATTGAAATTCTCGATGCGCGTATTCCATTTTCCTCGCGCAATCCAGAAATCAAACGCTTAACTGAGGGAAAACCCACTTTGGTTCTTTTAAACAAGGCTTCCCTTGCCGACCCCAATCAAAATGCACTTTGGATGAAACGCTACACAAATGAGAATACGAAATGTATTTTGACAGACTGCGTTACCGGTGAAGGACTGAACAAAATGGAAGGTGCCATTAAGGAAATTCTCGCCGACAAGCTTCGTCGCTATGAGGAAAAAGGTATGATGGG
>SVQS01000056.1 GCA_015065205.1 Oscillospiraceae bacterium | reverse complement strand
TACCCCTCGGCGAAAAAAGCATTGCGGCACCTGCCGCCGATCCTGCAACCACTCCCGAGACAACCACCGCGGTACAGGACAACGAGCCGCAGCCCTGGGCGCGTGATGCGATCGAGTGGGCGCAAGCAAACGGAATTGTTTTCGGCGACGAGAACGGAAATCTTATGTTGCGCGAGCCGTGCACGCGCGAGCAAATGCTCGTGTTTATACACCGTGCATTGAAATCTATCGGTGCGATCGGAGGCTAAACCATGCAGAAAGGAAAAAAGCATATCCAATTCTCAAAGATCATCACGGCGGTAAATACCTTTGCAAGGTTGCCACTTACGGTCTATGTAGTGTGGAAATGCCTTGAAATCGCATCGGATGCGGTTACAGCGGGTTTTTCGGGTGCACTTCCGTATGTAACGGCGATCGTCGGCTTTGTAGAAGCGTGTGACATTGCGATTCTCGGCTTTTACCATGACAATAGCAAGACAGAAAAAAAGGTGCGCGGGCAAAGCGGAAGTGTGCAAACTTCCGCGGACACCGTTCAAACTGCAGAAAGCAGTGTGCAAACAGAGGAATACCACCCCGCGGTAAACCTCAATATTGATTTTTAAGGAGCAATACATATGAATACATTGAAAACCAAACTGACCTCCCGCAAGTTGTGGGCGGCTATTCTTGCAATCGTTGCGACGCTGTTTGTCGCTCTCTTTCGTGAGAACATCCCCACGGATGTGGCAGACCTCGTCGGCAAGGGCGTGCTTGCCCTCTGCGTGTACATCTTCGGCGAGGCGGGCGTAGACATTGCCCGCATTATTTGGAACGCTGCAACCGAAAAAGCCAAGGCGAACGCCGAAACGGTCGTACAGAATACGCAGACAGCGACAACCGTAACAGAGGCTACGGCGGTGCAGACGGATAATAGCGTTTATATTGGCACCAATAAACCGCAGCTCACCGATGCGGATGCAGACGACGACACAGACATTGACAAGGCATAAAGGAAAGGCGGCAGCGGGAAACCGCCGCCGCCTTTTTCCATTTTAGGGAGAGGGGGCAAACCATGGCAAATACAAAAACGCTTTATAAAGCAAACGGCTCCGAGGTTACTTTTGTTGATACCTCAAAAGAGGTCAAAAAAGCGATAGAGAAACTATCAAAAGAAGCTCTCGGAGCTTCGGCAAAAGTCATAAGAAAAAAACTCCGTGGCGACTTGCCCGTATATACAAAGCGATTCAAAAATCATATTGCAAGTTGGAAATTCATTGATCGACAAACAGGGCAGCCTACTTTGCATATCGGTTTTTACTCATGGCAACGGGTAAAGAAAAAAGGCAAACTGCCCTCGCACGCGAGTCCGTGGTGGATCGAGTTTGGTACCAATCCGCATATCATAAGACCTAAAAACGCTAAAATCATGTGGTATAAAGATTCTTTCGGTACTTTGGTACAGCATCCGGGACAGAGTGCGCGGCATCTATTAAGAAATACCATACAAAACAACATTGGGGAAATTAGAGCCGCACAAGAGGAATACCTCGATAAAATCAATCAAGTGCTCGATGCAGCCGATATAGAAATCCCCGAAACAGCGGACGAAGAAAACGACTGATAATTAAGGCGGAGGCTCACTCAAGGAGCCTCCGCCTTTTCTTATTTGTAGATTTTTATATGCATGGTAACGCCGAGCCCGCGCTCCGTGTGTAGGATTTCGTGAACCGTTACAGAAGCCTTATTATGCGAATACAAGCCGCGCAATTCGTTTAAGGTCTGATAACTGACCACGCCGATTTGTCCGCCTTTTTTTGTAAAAACACCGACAGAATCGGGGTATTCCTTTGTTGGAGTAGGCTTGAAAAATAAGTCGTCACCCTGTTTAAGGTGTGCAATGTAGGTCTGCCGAGAGGAACCGTCAGCATTGGGATAAACTGTAGCAACTACATTGCTGTACATTTCTTTGATTACTTCTAAATTCTTATTAGATGACTTGCTACGGTTGAGCAACCAAAAAATAAAATAGATAATTCCAACGGGATAAAAAATGATAAGTAAAACGAGCTGCCATGTCTTGAGTTTTTTCATAATGCCCCTCCCAAGTAAGTGTTTTTTTTATTATAGCATCTGCCATGTTTTGAGTAAATAATATTTGCAAAAAAATGCAAAAAATTTTCAAAAAAGTATTGACATACTACATGTAGTATGATATAATAATATCAGAAAGGAGGTGAGAGCGTGGGTATTGATTGGGATTTGATTCTTGATGTCTACGGCAAAGCGATTATGACAGTAACATTGATACTGAACATAATCAAAATGATCACAGACAAAAAGAAAACCGCCCCGAAAAAGCCTCGCAAGCAAAAACGGAAGCGGTAAGCGCGAGGGAACGCCCCGAGGAAACTCGGGGCAAGTACCCTTGCACAATCAATATACCACGAAATTATGAAAGTGTCAACGGTTTTTTGCATATGCCTCGCTGTCGCAGCTGCGGGCATAGCATGGGCGGTTACGGGAACATGGCGCACAGTGCTGCTTATTGTTGCCGCCGTCTTTGCAACTTTATCGCTTGTAACCACTGTTTGTAGGAGGAAGTAACACTATGGAAACCAAGAGAAAAACGCATACCTCAACCGCCGTAAAAGCTCGTTACAATAAAAAAGTATACAGCAGTATTTCGGTGCAACTTCCCAAAGAATTGGTCGCTGCATTTCGAGAAAAATGTGCAACTGACGGAGTGTCGCAAGCGCAAATTATTAAAGAAGCAATCGAGAATTATCTCAACCAATGACAAGAGGGAGCTTTTGCTCCCTCTATTTTTTTATAATAAAACGGAGTGATTTTATTATGAGACAGTACAAGCATTTGACCTATACGAACAGATTGCAAATTGAGGCATGGTGCAAAGTCGGCATCGAGCCGCGTGTGATTGCAAAAAAGCTCGGCGTACATATCAGCACGATCTATCGCGAACTCAAGCGCGGACAGTATGAGCACCTCAATTATGACTATACTACCGAAATGCGGTACAGTCCCGAGATCGCAGAGGAGAAAAACCAAGCCAACCTCCGTGCCAAAGGTGCACCGCTGAAAATCGGCACCGACCACGCATACGCGCAGTACATCGAGTACAAAATCCGTGTGGAAAAATACTCGCCTCGCGCGATCCTCGGCGAGATCAAGCGCGACGGGATCGAATTTAATACAACCATTTCCGCGCCCACGCTGTATAGATACATCGAGCAGGGCGTTTTTCTCACGATCACAAACAAGGATCTCCCCGTCAAGCGTAACAAGAACAAGCGCAAATATAATAAAGTCAGACCCGCACGCGCTCCGAAAGGCGAAAGCATCGAACAACGCCCCGCAGAAATTGCCGCGCGAAATACTTTCGGTCATTGGGAAATGGATTGCGTTATCGGCAAAAAAGGCACAAAGAAAACCTTTTTGGTACTCACAGAGCGATACACCCGATATGAGATCATCCGTATTATGAAAGATCACACCGCCGAAAGCGTCGTAAAGGCTCTTAACGGTATTGAGCGCAAATATGGCGCAGACCTTTTTGCAAAGATCTTCAAGACAATTACAATCGACAATGGATCAGAGTTTGCCGATCACCTCGGCATCGAGCAAAGCTGCCGCCGAACAGGAAAGCGCACAAAAACATATTACTGTCACCCGTACAGCTCCTATGAGCGCGGATCGAATGAAAACCAAAACAAGATGATCCGCCGCCACTATCCCAAAGGCGTGAGCCTTGAAAAGGTCACGCCCGAGGATGTCCGCAAGCTCGAAAAATGGATCAACCACTACCCGCGCCGCATTTTTAATTTCTATACCTCCGCAGACTTATTCGAGGGGTGTATTAACAGCCTTTGCCCCGCGTAAACCAGTATTAGAAAATATTTTTTGCATTTTTTTGCACTTTTTCGCATTTACCTCTTGACTTTTCAAAGAATTCATCAAACATTTTCTAAATTTTGCATCGGCTTTTCCTTGACTTTTGTGCAAAAGTTGTATATAATATAAAAGTCAATTTACAGTGCCGTCTGTTTTGAGCTTTGCAAACGAGCGCTGCCGGTGGCAGAGCAAGCGAGTGCGCAAAGGCGCAGCGGTCAAAATTGTGCAACGCATAATTTTGGGCACCGCAAGATGGCGGCGAAGCCGAGGATGTCGCAACGATCATCCTGCTCTGAAAATTAAATATTTTATCGGGATGTAGCGCAGATGGTAGCGCGCCTGCTTTGGGAGCAGGATGTCGCAGGTTCAAATCCTGTCATTCCGACCAAAGGGAAATAGCACCGCAAAGCGGTGCTATTTTTCTTTGGCTTTTCTCAATCCTTTTCTTTGAATATCCGGCCCCAAATTGGCAAGAATATCTAATAGTAAACAAACGGAGGTAATGAAATGTTCAAACACGAAAAAATGCTTTTTCATCCCGTGGAGGTAGAGAGACCCAATCCGCAGTACGCGGCGCTTTTGCAGGAACAGCTCGGCGGTGGTAACGGTGAGCTGAAGGCGGCAATGCAGTATATGTCCCAGAGTTTTCGGATCAAAGATCCCGAGATCAAGGATCTGTTCCTTGACATCGCGGCAGAGGAGCTGGGGCACATGGAGATGGTGGCACAGACCATTAACCTTTTGAATGGTCACGACGTTGACGCCACACAAGTGCCCTCGGGCGAGATTCAATCGCACGTTTTGCTTGGTCTGAATCCCGGACTGATCAACGCTTCGGGCTATTCCTGGACGGCAGATTACGTTACGGTGACCGGCGATCTGTGTGCAGACCTGCTCAGCAATATCGCATCCGAACAACGTGCGAAGGTGGTTTACGAATACCTTTACCGCCAGATCGACGACAAAAAGGTGCGCGAGACCATTGATTTTCTCCTAAACCGCGAAGAAGCGCACAACCAGATGTTCCGCGATGCCTTTAACAAGGTGCAAAACTCCGGCTCCAACCGCGATTTCGGCACCACTAAAGCAGCGAAAATGTATTTCTCCATGTCGGATCCCGGTCCTAACGCATTTGCGACGGGCGATACCAAGCCTGTTTCCTTTGAGCGATAACAAAAAGCCGCCGAGGAATCGTTTGATTCTTCAGCGGCAATTTTTTCTTTTCCTATACATCACAACAGTTCGATATATTGGAATTTGCTCAATTGTTATCAGCAATCCATTTCTTTGACCAAGCAAACAATGTTTTGGACATCAAATTGAAATCTATCTCTCCGCCATTTTTTAAATTAAGGAATGCATCAACGATAACCCTTTCATCATTTGAAACAATATTCCGCAATTCACTTTGATGTTTCATGTATTTGCCTGTTTGCTTGAATGCGATAGCCTGCACAACAAAAGATGCGGATTTATACAATCCCCGCAAAATGTCTTCGCTCTTTTCGTGCAGCATATTATGAACACAGCCGTGATAGATGTTACAAGCACCGATTTTAATTGCTTTGTTAACAGCAGATTCATCGATCACCGCAAGCAATTCATCAAGACTACCTTGTATTGGGGTTGTGTCATAATAAAACTGAAAAAGGTCGGAAGGCTCCCAATTCATAATTTCCGTTTTGCCTGAAAGGAAGCCACAAATTAATTCTCTGTGTGGTAATGTATCCAGCATGTCATTATAAGTTTGGATATCCATAGCAGACAATTCATCCAGAACGACAACCACGTCAATGTCGCTTGTTTCTGTTGCTTCACCACGACCATAACTACCTTGCAGACCAACAAACCATACGCGGTTTGCGAAAGTCTCATTTAATGTCTGCAAGAAAGCTTTCATCCAAGCAGCAATATCTATCATTACAATCACCTCGCCAAATTTTTATTTATCTAACGGTTTGACTTATTGGAATATGTTGATCACATCGGTGTCCCTACCTCGATCAGGGTGCCGTCCAAATCGTAGAATCGGATCACTCGTTGTCCCCAACTGTGTGTCATAAGGCTGTTTGCGTATTCAATGTCGGGATATAGTTTCTCTAATTTTTCGGCAAAGGATTCGATATCCTGTTCCTCAAAATAGAGTTCGCAAGAGTTGCTCTTGGGAACAATATCTTTGCCTAAAAACGATTTCCATATTTTCTCATCTTGAAGGACAAGACCTTCCGTTAAGATCATGTTGCCGTCGTTGTCAAGCACCAAGTCTATATCAAACAAGTCGTGATAGAATTTTCTCGATTTCTCTATATCTTTAACAACGATCAGAACGTTCTTGAGTTTCATATCATTTCTCCACCAAATTCTTATTAGCTCTCACCTAAAACACCACTGTGAATGGTATTAAAGATAATTTACCGCCAGAATCACGATGCTCGTGACAATCATAACAATACCGACCACACGGTTTAAGGTTTTTGCGTTAGACTTGTTAGCGATTTTTGCGGCAATTCTTGCCCAAAGCAGAGTAAACACAACGCACAGCACAAGGGAGAGAATATCGGGAACTCCCCCGATCATAAAATGGCTGATACCGCCTGTAAGAGCCGTAAACGCCATAATGAACACGCTTGTGCCGACCGCCAAATGCATGGGATAACCGAGGAATGTGGTCAGAACAAGAAGCAGCATCATTCCGCCGCCCGCGCCTGCAAATCCGCAGATAAAGCCAACGAAAATGCCGCCGATGATCGCCTTGATCAGTCTGCTTTTAGGCGAAACCGCTTCCAACTGTTCTCTCGTCTTGTTTACCGGCTTTAATATAAACCGCAATCCGATGATAATCAATGCTATCTGCATCGTGCCGCTCATGGCTTGCTCGGGGAGAAAACTTGCGACGAAGCTTCCGATCATCGTTACGATCAGAACGCTCACAAGCAGCGGCAAGCTGTTTTTAACGTCCAGATTTCCACTTTTCTTATAGGTATATGCGCTGATAAGGCTTGCCAAAACGTCGCTGATCAGTCCGATCCCCACCGCATCGTAGGCAGGAATACCCAAAAAGGTTATCAGCATAGGCCCAATAACCGCGGCGGCACTCATCCCCGCAAATCCCGTTCCGATGCCTGCGCCTGCTCCTGCGAGAAAACAGACAAGTATTTTTATCAGAATATCTTCCATATTATATCCCCATTTAATTCTTAGTTTCAGAACTATTCGCACATTGAAATTGATCAAATATTGCGTTCAAAATCAATACCGGCTTTTCTTGCTTGACTACATAAATCCTTTGTCTGCAATTTATACTCCTTGCCGTCTTTTATAAAATGTGTTCCGCACTGTCTGAACTCGAAGGACACGTTTTTTCGGATGCACTGCCCTCGGATATCGAGCACCCAAGCGTAGTCGAGCGGTCTTGCGTTCGTATCCGATTCTCCGCCGACGACCACAAGCTCGATACCGTCAAGATGTTTTTCTATGTCGATGGTTTCGATAAGGGGCTGTGCGGTGATGCACTTATGCTTGATGGGAAGCGTTGAAAAGATGCCGAGCTTGTAATCGGCGTTCTTTTGGTTCTCAACCGTACAACAAACCACCACGTTTTCATAACCGTCGCCCCAATCATCGGGAATACAGTCCATAAATCTGTCGATACGCTTTGTGAGAAAAAGAAAGGTGCAATCCTCGCGCTCCTTTATCATCTGCCAACAGTCTCTACGCCAAGCATCCGCTTCCTCGATCAGAAAATCGGTGGAAAAACAGGTATATACAATGCCGGATTTCATTTTGTAGTTGCCGTTTTTTAGTCGCTCGACCGGCTTTGAAAAGTCCTTTGTCTTTTCAACGATGCTCGTATCAACTCCGCGCTTTGCGTCGCCCTTGTGGATATAGCAATAGAGACAGCCGTCGCTGCACTTTTTGCAACCTCTCCACGGATTCCACATTGCCATATTCTCACCTCGCTGAATCTTATTGAGCTACGTTTTCATTTTACCATATTTCTATGAATAATTCAATCGGCTTTGCTATTTGGGGCACAGAATTTGAAGGCGCTTTAATCGGTACTTTGCTTTTTCTTTGATTGATGTACGCAGGTTGCAATATCATTGCTTTTGTGATACAATTACCATACGGTGAAAGCCGAATTTAATTTTGGAGAATGCTGTTTGAAAAGAAACAACACCTTGGAGATTGTATTGTAAACGAGAGGTTTGCAATACATCTCGCAATCCTCTCGTATTTTGAGCGTCACAACTATGAAAGGATTTAAAAATGGAAAATTTGACGATACGTTTAGAGACCGAAAAGGACTACAGAGCCGTAGAAGAGGTGACCCGTGAGACGTTTTGGAACGTCTACAAGCCCGGTGCTGACGAGCACTACTTCATACACATGATGCGAAATCACCCCGATTTCATACCCGAGCTGGCATTCGTGCTTGAGAAAGACGGCGAGATTATCGGCAACATCATGTACACAAAGGCTTGGCTTGAGGACGAGGAAGGAAACCGCAAGGAGATCCTTTCCTTCGGGCCGCTTTGCGTTGCGCCGAAATATCAAAGGCAGAAACTGGGCAAACTGCTGATCGAGCATTCCTTTGAGGTGGCTCGCAAGATGGGCTATGACGTGAACATCAACTTCGGCAATCCGGGCAACTACGTGAGCCGTGGGTTCGTTAGCTGCAAAAAGAAGAATGTGAACTTCGTGGTAGATGGCAACTTTCCGACGGCGCTTCTCGTTTGCGAGCTTGTTCCGAACGCGCTGGACGGCAAAAAGTGGATGTATATCCCCTCTACTGCCGCAGACTGCTGTGAGGACGTCGCCGCGGTCGAAGCCTTCGACGCGACTTTTCCACCCAAGGAGAAGAAGTGGATGCCCAGCCAAGAGGAATTCTATATTTATAGTCATTCTTCGGTAGTACGATAAACGTAAAAGCCGCTGAGGTGGAGAGATCCATCTCAGCGGCAATTTTATTTATGTATATCGCTTACCGAAGCATACGTTATCACAAGTCCTGCACTGACAAGCGCGCCGCCGATGATATCGGTGAGCCAATGCACGCCCGACGCAAGTCTGCCTATGACCATAAATGCGGTAAATGCGGCGATAGAAATCAACACACACCGTCTGAACACGTCACTTTTTATACGGGCGTGCAGTTGCATCATTGCCGTCGGCATCACGCACATAACGAGCATCGTTGTTGACGACGGATAAGAAACTTCGAGGTATCCGTCGATCAACACGGGTCTGTAATTGATAACAACTATTTCAAAGAAAATGTACATCGCCAGCACAATGATGTAAAATCCACCAAGTGCGAGTATACTTCGATCCACTTTGAATAGGCTTTTTCTCCCCACCCATTGCACAAGACCGAGAACGGCAAATCCAAATGCTACCCCAATGGGCACAAGACCGAGCCAATCGGTGATCGTGTATAGGAGCATATTCACTCCCGTGAAATTATGAACATATCCGTTCAGAGTAGCAAAGCCTACGCTTGACGCATTTTGACCAATTGCACGAACATCAACATAGCTTACAAGAACAGTCCACAACACGAATGCCCCGAGAAAGCCCGCTCCCATAAAAAGCATCTTTTTTCTTGTTTTTTTCATAATTTCTAACCTTCCTTTTGTGTATTGGCTTTCGCCTGAATACAGTTTAGTGGAAGACAGAAGGAGAAGCAAGAAACGGCTCGTCACAAGCGCGGTACGCTTGGTATCATCGGAGTTTTATGAGGATAAAAACCTTGACCAGTAATAACACGAACGCAAACACCGCGGCATACGGTTGAGAACTTATCACAAATAGAAGTACCGATACCGTGCCGAGCATCAACGAAATATTCGTTTTGTTTTTTAGCCAAAATTCTTTTTCGCAATTTTGCAAGGCGAGCGCAAGAACGCCTGCGAAAAACATTCCGATCACAACAGTAAAATACGCCGCCTTCAAATAGGGTTGAACACCGTCAAGCATGATAAGCGAAACACTTCGGATCACGCCTTCGGTATTCTCGGCAAAAAAAGGAAGGAAAAGAAGCATAGCAATGCTCAGATCCAGCAAGGCGTAAACCAGATCCTTGAAGCGGGTTTCTTGTTGCTTATTATCTTCCTCGGCTATTGTGAGCACTTCGTCGGAGGAAAGAAGATCATCGATCGATACCGAAAAGAATTTCGAAATTGCTTTTAATGAATCTATGTTGGGATATCCTCTGTCTGATTCCCATTTTGAGATCGCCGTACGTGTAACGTAGGTCTTTTCCGCAAGTTCGTCTTGCGTTAAACCGTTATCGGTTCTTAGTTTTTTTAATTTTTCACCAAAAGTCATAATGGTTCCTCCTTGCTTTTGTGAACCCATTATAACGCCAAAGCCCAATCAAGTCACGACACCATCCGTCACATCAGCGTTTTTTATAGATAAGAAGCTCGGGATTTTCGCCGTTTGTTTCGTAGGTGCAAATGAGGATAAAATCCATATTGGCGACGATGCCGAAGCAACGGTTGCCGCCGAATTCGCATTCAAGCTGATTTCCGAGGTAGGTGGCGTTATCATCGAGGAATTTGACGGTATTCCCGTTGGGGAGGCGGTATTCGAGGTTAACATAACCGCCCACAAGCGCGTTGAGCTTTTCGACCTTCGGCATTCCTTCTAC